>CALFYC010000036.1 GCA_937952895.1 uncultured Neisseriaceae bacterium | reverse complement strand
GTTCCATTGTGCCAACATTTTGGCGGCTTTTTACCGTTTCTGGACGCGCTTGGACAATGTACAACTGGCCATCATCGCCATCTTTTGCCCACTCGATATCCAT
The DNA here is from genome assembly GCA_937952895.1 of uncultured Neisseriaceae bacterium. Classification (GTDB taxonomy): domain Bacteria; phylum Pseudomonadota; class Gammaproteobacteria; order Burkholderiales; family UBA11063; genus Aquella. Next base: position 19,064 of record CALFYC010000036.1, on the reverse strand, counting down.
CGGCGAACCATAATGTTTTTCGATGATTAACGCTTGTTCAGACAACGAGGTGATTTCGGCATCACTAATGGAAAATTTCAAACGCTCTGGCTTATCAACATCAACAACAACGGTCGATTTACCTGTCACGCCTGTTTCGCCATAAATCATTTTTTTCAGATATTGCAATTGGGGTTATATCAGGACTTGGTGCCATTGGATATGAACTTGCACTAAATTATGCAATAAAACATGTATTAGAAAAGGAATAGCAATGGATATAAAAAAAATTAAAGCAATTATTTCTCTAGTAAAAGAATCTGGAATTGCTGAATTAGAAGTCACTGAAGGTGAAGATAAATTAAAAATATCCACAGTAAGCTCTAATTCTATACCAAACATTGTTCATCATACTGGGGCAGTACCTACTCACCATATTACTCCAACAAATATCCAAGCTCATGTGACAACGCCACATGTTGCCACTGCAGAAACCACGTTAGCAAATGGATCACCCGCAATCACTAATGAAAACTCAGTTAAATCACCTATGGTTGGCACATTTTACCGTTCTTCATCACCAACTTCAAAGGCATTTGTAGAGGTTGGCCAAAAAGTTGAAGTTGGACAAATTGTTTGTATTATTGAAGCTATGAAACTGATGAACCAAATTGAATCTACCCTTTCAGGAACCGTTGCAGAAGTACTAGTAAAAGATGGTGCTCCAGTAGAATTTGGGCAAGCTTTATTTAGGATAGAATAATTTCTAGTTATTACCACTAACTAATAATTTTGAGGAAATAACAAGTGTTCGAAAAAATATTAATTGCAAATCGTGGAGAAATTGCTCTACGTATTCAACGTGCTTGTAAAGAGCTTGGAATTAAATCAGTTGCGATATATTCAGAAGCCGACAAAGAAGCTAAATACGTTAAATTAGCTGATGAAGCAGTCTGTATTGGGCCAGCTAAATCTGCCCAAAGTTATCTACATATCCCATCAATCATTGCTGCAGCTGAGATTACTAATGCTCAAGCCATTCATCCAGGTTATGGATTTTTATCAGAAAATGCTGAATTTGCTAAACGAGTTGAAGGTAGTGGTTTTGTATTCATTGGTCCAAGACCTGAAGCAATTGCTATGATGGGCGATAAAGTAAAGGCCAAGGAATCCATGATTAAATCTGGAGTTCCTGTAGTTCCTGGCTCTGATGGAGAGTTACCTGATTCAATAAAAGATGTTGCAAAAATTGCAAATAAAATTGGCTATCCAGTAATTATCAAAGCAGTATCAGGTGGTGGTGGCCGTGGTATGAAAGTCGTTTACAGTGAAGATGAATTAGGTACTGCACTAGATTTAACCAAAAGTGAAGCCCTAGCTGCATTTGGTAACGCCGCAGTTTATATGGAAAAATACTTAGTTAAACCACGCCATATTGAAATTCAAATTTTAGCAGATGAATATGGTAATGTGATTCATTTGGGTGAACGTGACTGTTCAATGCAAAGACGCCATCAAAAGGTTATTGAAGAAGCTCCGGCGATTGGAATTACAGAAAAAGAACGTGAGACAATTGGAGATGCTTGTATAAAAGCATGTAAGGCGATTAAGTATCGTGGTGCTGGAACATTTGAATTTCTATATGAAGATGGTAAATTTTATTTTATCGAAATGAATACCCGCGTCCAAGTTGAACATACAATCACAGAAATGGTTACTGGAATTGATATTGTTCGAGAACAATTATATATTGCAAGTGGTGAAAAATTACGATATAAACAATCAGATGTGAAACTAAAAGGGCATTCAATTCAATGTCGAATAAATGCAGAAGATCCATTCACCTTTATTCCCTCACCTGGTAAAATTGAAAAATGCCATTTTCCTGGTGGTATGGGTGTCAGGTTTGATTCACATGTTTATGCAAGTTATGTAGTTCCACCTTATTATGATTCCATGATTGGTAAATTAATTGTGCATAGTGAAACACGTCATGAAGCAATTAATAAAATGAAAGGTGCATTAATTGAAACCAATTTTAGTGGAATTAAAACCAATATTCCACTACATCTTGAATTACTAAATGATCATGGGTTCTATAATGGTGAACAATCAATACATTATCTAGAAAACTATTTAAAAAAATCTAAGGTAGAAGCTTCAGAATGAGTTTCAAACAATTAAGAATCAATCTAGATTCTAAATTAGTTGATAAATTATCTGATCTATTTTTAGAAGTTGGTGCTCTATCTGTTAGCATTGAAGATCAGTATGAGGGAACCCCATTGGAGGAACCTCTTTTCAATGAACCAGGAATGGTGGTTGATGAGCTTTGGCAGCATAGCACCTTAGTAGTTCTTCTAGATAGCAATTTTGATTTAGAGCATAAACTTCCACTCATAAAAAGCATATTAAATCAAGAATTTGATTACACTACTGAAATTGTTGATGATCAAGACTGGGTTCGTTTAACTCAAAGTCAATTTGAACCAATTAAAGTTAATGATAAACTTTATATTGTGCCATCATGGCATGAGATTCCAGATAAAAAAGCTATTACAATCACTTTAGACCCAGGTCTTGCATTTGGCACAGGTTCACACCCAACAACGTTCATGTGTCTAGAATGGCTTGCAACTAATATTAAGCCAAATAATAAAGTTCTTGATTATGGCTGTGGTTCTGGAATTTTAGCTATTGCAGCTAAAAAATTAGGTGCCAAATTGGTATGTGGTGTAGATATTGATCCACAAGCACTTGAGGCAAGTAAATCTAATGCTATAACAAATCAAGTTGATATTTATTGGTCAGATGTAGGACAATTAAAATTTGATCAATTTGACATTGTGGTTGCAAATATTTTATCTAATCCACTTCGAATGCTTGCACCCGCTCTAGCCAACCTCACTAATAATAAGTTAATCCTATCTGGTATCCTCTTAGAACAAGCTGAAGAATTATCTGCTATTTATGAAAAATGGTTTAATGTTACAGTAAAAAACAATATTGATAATTGGTGCCTATTAGAGTGTAGTAGATAAAGATGATAAAAGTTAAAAATATCAATGATATTCAAAACATTTACCAAAATTCTCGTCAATTTAATACTTTACAAGATAAGTTCTATTTATTAGATCAACTAAATAATATTCTCAAAGAAGTATTACCTATAGAACTTTCTCGTTATTGTCATATCGGCGCAGTTGATGAAACCAAAAATCTATTAATTTTATTTATAACTAATTCCACAAGTGCTAATTTAATTAAGAGTTTAGGAAATAAAATACTTCAAACATATACAAATCATGGATTTATGTTTGATGGAATAATAACTCGAATAACAATTAAAACTGAAGCCAATAACTCAACAAAGTACCGAAGGCTGACTCCTAAAGAAAAGCAACAATTAGAAAAGCTTGCCATTTTAATCGGCAAGCCTGAATTAATTATCGATAAAGACGAAGAACCTTCAACAACACCTAAAGAGATTGAATTTTAGAATATTTCTAAATTAGAAACATCCACTGGCTAAAACCTATCATTAATTTTATCAATATCCTGGTTCAAGGATTATTTGATACCTTATCTTAACACCTTCAGAAAATTCCTGAATCTTTAAATCAATGCTTTTTGAAGCATTGATACTAGCAAAACAATCAATCTCAGGCAAATTATCATAACTCAGTTAAATAAATATATTAAATAGAGAAACAGCTCTTATTCTTTGCGTAAAACAAAATACCAACCAAATATAAATAAAATTACAGTTGGTGATAGAGATGAAATAATTGCATTCCAGTCAAATAGTAATGCTAAATGACCAATTAAACGCGTTAAAAAGAAAAAAGATATTCCAATTAGTATTCCACTAAACATCTTTGTGCCAAGATTAATATTACGTCGATTATTTGGCACAAAAGCTAAAGCCATCAATGCCATAGAAATACATGCTATTGGATAAAGCAATTTATTCCAAAATGCAATTTGATAACGCTGTGTTGATTGATTATTTAAGCGTAAATGATGAATGTATTTAATTAAACCCAAAGCAGACATATCTTCTGGCGCTAACACTAATACATTAAAATAACTTGGTTCTATTGACGTTTTCCACAGATATTGTTTAAAGTGAGTAGTTTTTATATTCTGCCCTGAATAATTATATTCATCAACCTCACGCAACTCCCATTCATTCTTATCATTATTAAATTCACCCGAATCCGCATTAATATAATAAAGCAAATTTAAATTTGAATCATAATGAAAAATCCCAATGCCTAAAATAGTATTATCAGGTAAAACTTGTTTAATATTAACAAAATCATTTTCACCATCCTTACTCCAAATTCCCGAATGTAATTGTGATGAAATAATTTGATTGGTTTTACTAATTTTATATACCTGAGCAAAATGGTTCGTTCTTGGAGCAATAATTTCACCAACCAGAAAAGTTAAAATGCTAAAACATATCCCAAAACTTAGTAAAACCCACATAATATTTTTAAGTGATACCCCAGATGTTCTAATAATTGCATATTCTGAATAATTAACCAGGCTTAACATCGACAACATCACACCAATTAATACAGCCAATGGCATCAATAGATACAAGTAATTGGGAATAAGTGCTATAGTATAGACCAGCATCGCCAAAACCGTAAAACCACCTTTACCAATATCACCCAAACTTGAAATGATATTTACAATAGAAAATAACATTACAAAAGCCAAAAGAATCATAAATGTACTTAAAGCACACTTATTAAAAATATATCGTGTAATTAATCTCATTTATTTTTTGACCATAAATACCCTTTGGGTAGGGATTTTACATATGTTAAGAAGAAACCAATTCCTAAGATAATCGCATGAAGAATAAAGATATACGCAAATGATGATAATGACCCACTGCCTATATATCCATTTAAAGTTAATACTAAATTTTCATATATTGCGTAAATTAATGGAGGAAGAATAAATATTAAACTATTCTGCACTCTTCCTACTTGAATACTAATTGGAACAGCAATAAATGACATTACAAACATCATTACCGCAATTGAGATTCTCCAAGACAACTCAGCCTTTGCTGAGCCGCTGTTTTTATTAAATAACTGATTAACTGATGAAGTTGAAATTCCACCTTTTGAAGCATTATTTGGCTTATAGTCTTGCTTTAAACTTGCTTTAAACTGTTTAAAATTTAATATAATATTGTTGTCACTGACATTATTTAAAACATATCGGTGTCCATCTTTGAGTATTACCTTGGTAACCCCGTCATCATTTTCAATTTTTCCTGATTTTGCAGTAATATTATATTTCACATTATCATCACTATTATACTGAACAAAAATATTCTGCGCAAAACTTGGTGATAGGGAATAATTTTCAATATAAAACACCTGATCACCATTTTGTGCTTCTTTAAAAACACCTGGGGCTAATACCATTGATGATTTTTGTTTTGATAAATAATCCGCATAATCTTGTGATTTAGCTGTAGCCCAAGGAGTAATATACATTGAACATGCAGCACAAATTAATGACATTGGAATTATAAAAATACTGATTAATTTTAACCAGTAAAATGGTGATAATCCTGATGATAGCCAAACAGCAAATTCATGATCCTTACAATAACGATTTATTGTTATTGCTACAGTTAAAAAACATGCAATAGTGAGAATCATTGGAAAACTAGCAATAGTACCATAAATCATAAGCGTAATTAAAGTAGCATTTGGAATATTACCTGATGCTGCCTGATCTAATAGCTTAAATAATTCAGTAACGGGTAAAATAAATACCAAAACAATAAATATTTTAGTTGCATTATTTACCAATTCTCTATAAAAAACTTTTTTTACTAACATGATTGCCAATGGTGGTAGAATTATGGTTATTATATTTAAGTAATAATTGTATCATTATTTAACCAATAAGTCGTAATATTGTATTTTAGGGTATTAAAATCTATGAAGTTTAAATTTCAACAATCAGTAATCGAAATGTTATCAAAAACATCCTCTGAAAGTCCAGTAAAAATAGTTTTTTCATTTCAGAATGAAATTCTACCCAATGCTAAAAGTATCGCTAAAACCATTAGCATTCCTAAAATAAATGATATATCTGCTTTGGGCTCAATTGCAATTATTAATAATGATACAAACTATATTATACTTAGCCTTGGAAATAAATCCCAATTAAATATAGCCGGATATTTTAAAGCATTACAATCATTATCAAGATTTATCAAAGACAGCAAAAAACTTGCCGAAACAGACATTATTTTAGAAGATTCTGTTGCCAAAGTTCTTAATGTCGAATTTAATCATTATGCAGAGCAAACAGTCTTTCATATAATTAACAATTTATATTATTTTGATGAACTAAAAATCCAAAGAAATAAATTAGGGTTAAAAAATTTAAACATTATTCATAAACAAAATTTAACCACTATTGTTAATAATGCAGCATCTCTACTAGAAGGATCATTTTTATTACAAGATTTAGGCAATAAGCCTGGCAATATTGTTACCCCAACCTATTTAGCTAATACTGCACTATCATTTGAAAAAATCTCCAAAAAAGTAAAGGTGCATATTTTAAATGAAAAAGAAATTCAAAAACTACAAATGAATTGCTTCTATAGTGTTGGCAAAGGTTCTAATGAAGAATCAAAATTCATTGTTATGGAATATAAAGGTGCTAAAAGTAATAAAAAACCAATTGTATTAGTTGGTAAAGGTGTTACTTTTGATACTGGTGGTATTTGGATTAAACCTGGACCAAATATGTCTAACCAAAAATTGGACATGTGTGGTGCAGCATCTGTAATTGGCACATTTTTATCAGTAGTAAAATTAGCTCTCCCAATTAATCTGGTTGTTGCCGTCCCAACTTGTGAAAATATGCCATCTGGGACTGCTGTAAAACCAGGAGATGTGATTAAAAGTATGTCAGGTCAAACTGTAGAAATCTTAAATACTGATGCTGAAGGACGTTTAATTCTCTGTGATGCGCTACATTATGTTAAAAAATTTAAACCCGAATTAGTGATTGATGTTGCAACATTAACTAGTGGATGTATTATTGCCCTTGGTGGTGCTGCCAGTGGTTTATTTAGTAATGATGATAATTTAGTTAAAGAGATCGTTGCTTCATCACATAACACAGCCGATAAAGTATGGCAATTACCAATATTTGATGAATATCTTGACGATATAAAAAGTGAAGTTGCTGATATGGCTAATATTGGGAAAAGTTCTACAGGCCTTGCATCAACCGCTGCAGGGTTTTTATCCAAATTTGTAGATTATAAATGGGCCCATTTAGATGTAGCTGGAACTGCCGTTAGATCTGGTTCATTTGGCACTAATGTGGCTACAGGTAGACCTTTTAATTTATTAATTGATTTTTTACGTAATCATAAATAACTTAGCCATATAAAAGTAGCATGTATTTTAAAAAAATAAAATGCATGCTACTTTACGATTTTCACTAATTAAAAAATTAAATGTTCTACACAATGAAGAAATCTGCATAACTTCAAAACCAATTCCATTTTGGCTAATTTTCTCTAACACATCCAATTTAGGATAAGTAATTTTATTTCCAGAACCTAAAATAATTAAATCTGGAGCTAAATCCAATATATCTTCTAAATCACTAAATTCTAGTTGATCAATTTCTTTATCTATAAATGGCAACACTGATTGATTAGTAACAATAATATTGCTATTATAAGTTTTATCTTTGATCGTAACTGAATTATTAGAGTAATGAGTAAATTGGTTATCACTTGTATAATGAATATCTGCCTTCATGTTAAATTCACCTATAATATCAATGTCATTATTATAACAGCAAGTGATTCAAATTACTTGTTCATATATAGCAAGGTCACATTAATACATGCTAAAATATTGGATATAGACTAATTACATCTTATATCTAGGAGTAACTTTAAGCATATGAAAGTTTTGTTAATCGGCTCAGGCGGAAGAGAACATGCCTTAGCTTGGAAACTTGCCAAGTCTGACAAAATTACTACAGTTTTTGTTGCACCTGGTAATAGTGGAACCATGTTAGAATCTAAAGTTATTAATACTAATATATTAAAAATTGATGAATTAGTAACCTTTGCTCTCCAAGAAAATATCGCATTTACCTTAGTTGGTCCTGAAGCTCCTTTAGCTGATGGCATTGTTGATGAATTTCGTAAACATGGTTTAAAAATTTGGGGACCAACTAAATTTGCAAGTCAATTAGAAAGTTCAAAAGTATTTGCCAAAAATTTTATGGTTAAATATAATATTCCAACAGCACAATATCAAACTTTTACTGAAATCAATAAAGCATTAGATTATTTAAATCAACAATCATTACCTATAGTTATTAAAGCAGACGGTCTAGCATCTGGTAAAGGTGTTTTGGTTGCTACAACTTATTCTGAAGCAACAACATTTATAGAAGATACTTTATTAAATAATAAATTTGGTAATTCTGGCAACAAGATAATTATTGAAGAATTTATTTCGGGAGTTGAAGCAAGTTTTATTGTAATGATTGATGGACAAAATATTCTATCTCTGGCAACATCACAAGATCATAAACGTCTATTAGATCAAGATCAAGGTCCAAATACAGGTGGCATGGGGGCATATTCACCCACACCTATTATTACAGATAAAATACATAAACATGTAATAGAAAAAATTATTAAACCCGTAATCTATGGTATGAAGCAAGAAGGATATGAATATACTGGATTTCTTTATGCAGGACTCATGATAAATCCACAGGGTAAAATATATACTCTAGAATTTAATTGTCGTATGGGAGACCCTGAAACACAACCTATTATAACTAGACTAGAGACTGATTTAGTTGATTTAATTGAAGCTGGAATTAACAAAAAATTAGACCAAGTTTCTGCTAAATGGAAAAATCAAATTGCCATTGGAATAGTATTAGCAACTAGTGGATACCCAGAATCACCAAAATTGGGGGATAAAATAACAGGAATAAAAGAAGCAAGTCTATTAGATAACATTCATATTTTTCATGCTGGCACTAAATTAAAAGATGGGGAGTTATATACAAGTGGAGGTCGTGTTTTATGCGTGGTTGGACAAGGATCAACAATTCATGAAGCACGTAAAACCGCTTATCAAGCAGTAAATATGATAAAATTTTCAGGAATGCATTTTCGACAAGATATTGCAAAAGCTATAATTTAAAATAAAATGGAGCATTTTTAGCATGGGACAAGAAATTTCAATCTTAAATCTAATTCTGGATGCAAGTGTTATTGTACAAATAGTAATTGGCTTACTCATTATATTTTCAATAATTTCCTGGGGAATTATTTTTAGTAAATGGACCACCATCGCATCCGTTAAGCTTGAAACCAAAACCTTTATTCATAAATTTAGAAACTCCAATAGTATTTCTAATTTGTATAATTCAATATCTTCACAAAATAACAAGCGCTCAGTTACCGCTTTATTTTATAATGGAATCAATGAATACAATAAACTAAATAAGCAAGGAATCACCGATAAAAATATTATTGTTGAAAATATTGAACGTTCATTAGCATCAACTATTGATTCTGAAATAGATAGCTATGAAAATAAATTATCCACTCTTGCAACTTTCGGATCAGTAAGCCCATATATTGGTCTACTTGGAACAGTTTGGGGAATTATGCATGCTTTTATTGGACTGGGTTCAGCAGGACAAGCAACTCTATCATCCGTTGCCCCAGGTATTGCTGAGGCATTAGTTGCAACTGCTATTGGTTTATTTGTAGCAATTCCTGCATACATTTTTTATAATAAATTTTCAGCTGACACCCAAAGTTTAAATAATAAAATGAATAAATTTGCAGATGAGTTATTAAATCTCATCAATCGACGTGTTGCCTCTTCTGGCTCAAATCAGGATAATCTGTAATGTCACATGATCAAAAAGAAATCAATAAGTTTAATGATCTTGCCTACAAATGGTGGGATACTGATGGCGAATTTAAAACTTTACATCAAGTAAATCCTATCAGACTAGATTATGTGAAACGTCATACTAATTTAGAACAAAAATTAGTTTTGGATGTTGGGTGTGGTGGTGGAATCTTTAGTGAAGCACTCGCGTCATCTGGAGCACAAGTAACCGGAATTGATCTTGCCCCTCAATCTATCGAAATAGCCAAACTTCATTTATTTGAAAGTAATTTAACAGTCAATTATGAATGTATTAGTATTGAAGAAAAAGCTAACTCTATGCCAAATCATTTTGACATAATTACTTGTTTAGAAATGCTTGAACATGTGCCAGATCCTGAAATTATTATAGCCAATTGTGCTACACTTTTAAAACCAAATGGTATTGCCATTTTTTCAACGTTGAATCGGACATTGAAAAGCTATCTACTTGGAGTTTTAGCCGCAGAATATATCCTTAACATTATTCCTAAAAACACTCATGACTATAAAAAATTTATTAAACCAAATGAATTAAATAATATCTTAAAACGTCATTCACTCGAGTTATTTGACATCAAGGGTATTGATTATAACCCTCTAAATAGTGTTAGTAAAATTACGAATAATATTGATATTAACTATATTCTCACTTGTAGAAAATATGATTGAAATAAAAAAAACTGTAATTGTTCCTTTTACTCCCAAACAAATGTTTGAGATTGTTAATGACATTGAAACATACCCAAACTATCTACCATGGTGTAGCTCTACCAAGATTCAAGATCAGACAGAAGATTTATTAGTTGGTAGTATTTATCTTGAATATTTAAAAGTTAAAACTCATTTTACCACTAGAAATAAAAATACTCCATATTCACACATTGATGTTCAATTAGTTGATGGACCTTTTAAAGAGCTAAGTGGCACATGGAACTTTAAAGCTTTAGGTGAAAATGGTTGCAAGATTGAATTTAGTTTAAATTATAAATTTACTAATAGTTTATTTGAAAAAATAATTGGCCCAGTTTTTGAATATATAACTAAAAATATTGTTGAATGCTTTATTAAAGAGGCACATATTCGTCATGGATCAAACATCATATCTAAAAGTTGAAGTTGCTTTTGCAACTAAAGAAAAGCAAACAGTTATTACACTTCAAGTAAAACCACATACAAATATTTTTGATATCATCAAAATGTCTAAAATCCACGAATTATATCCAAAATTTGAGATATCAAATATGCCAGTTGGTATATTTGGGAAAAAAATTGATATTCATACATATCAAATTAGAGATGGTGACCGTATTGAGATTTATCGCCCCTTAAATAAAACCCCAAATCAAAAGCGTTTAGAAAGAGCAAAGGCCCATGAAAAGGAAACAAATCTACCATGAGTTTATTGCAGAATTGCTAGGCACCCTAATTTTAGTACTTATTGGTGATGGATCATGTGCAATGAACTCATTATTTAATTTAGGGGGGTATACTAATATCACAATTGCTTGGGGAATCGCTGTATTATTAGGGATTTTAGTAAGTAATCGAATTAGTGGCGCTCATTTAAACCCTGCCGTTACTATAGCTTTGGTGTTAACCAAACGTTTTCCAAAAGTTAAAATTTGTCATTATCTTATAGGACAAATGCTTGGTGGATTTATTGGAGCTTACTTGGTTTATTATTTTTATCAAGCTAAACTTCTTATAGTTGATCCAAATTTAATCCACAGTGCTGGAATATTCGCAACATTCCCCGCAGTAAACTTATTTATGCCAAGCCTCATGTCTGAGATAATTGCAACGGCAGTTCTTTTATTTGGAATACTGGCAATTGTTGAACATTTCAATAATGATAAAGCAGTATTTCTTGCACCATTTGCCGTTAGTCTATTAATTGTTGGAATTGGGATGGCTTTAGGTGGAATGCATGGTTATGCTATGAATCCTGCCCGAGATTTCAGCCCTCGCCTATTAACTGCAATTATAGGATTTAAACAAAACGGCTTAAATGATGGTTCAAATATTTGGATAGTTCCTGTAATTGGACCTTTAATTGGTGGCCCAGTTGGCGCATTAATCTATGATTTAACTATCGCCAAAAAACATACTGAACAATAAAGCTAACCTTTATTATTAAATGAGATATTCAATGGATAAACGATACATTTTAGCGTTTGATCAGGGAACAACTAGTTCAAGAGCAATTATCTTTAATCATGCTGCGGAAATAGTAAGTTCAAGCCAACAAGAATTTAAACAAATTTTTCCGAAACCTGGACTCGTTGAACATGATCCAAATGAAATTTGGCTATCTCAATTAACCTCTGCCAAAATGGCTATCGCTCAAGCAAAAATCACCTCAGATGATATTGCTGCGATAGGGATTACTAATCAACGGGAAACAACCATTTTATGGAATACCCAAACTGGAATTCCTGTATATAATGCTATTGTTTGGCAAGATCGACGAACCGCAAATATAGTTGATAGATTAAATCAACAAGGCTTATATGATTTATTTAAATCAAAAACAGGACTTATTTTAGATGCTTATTTTTCAGCAACTAAAATCAAGTGGATTCTAGATAATGTAAAAGGGTGTCGTGAATTAGCACAATCTGGACATTTAGCCTTTGGAACAGTTGATAGCTGGATTATTTGGAACCTAACAAATCGTCGTGAACACGTAACCGATGAATCAAATGCCTCACGCACTATGCTCTTTAATATCCATACGGGAGAATGGGATCAAGAATTATTAGACATTTTAGAAATTCCCAATTCAATTCTTCCAAAGGTTGTTCCATCTTCCGGAATTTTAGGTGAAGCAAGTTCTGGTTTATTTGGTAAACGTATTCCAATTGCCGGGGTTGCTGGTGATCAACAATCTTCCGCATTTGGCAATTTATGCATTAGCCCAGGAATGGTAAAAAACACTTACGGAACTGGCTGTTTTTTACTTATGAACACTGGTAATAAAGCTTTAACATCTAAAAATAATCTATTAAGCACTATTGGCTGGCAAGTAAATAATAGTCGAAATTATTGTTTGGAAGGAAGCGTATTTATTGGTGGGGCTATTACTCAATGGGTGCGAGATGGCTTAAAATTAATTAAAGATTCTTCTGAAATTGAGAAGCTAGCAACTAGCGTTCCAGATAATGGTGGGGTATATTTGGTTCCTGCATTTACCGGACTGGGAGCGCCACATTGGGATCAATATGCTAGAGGAGCAATTTTAGGGCTTACTCGTGGCACAACTGATGCACATATCACTAGAGCTGCACTTGAATCAATTGCCTTGCAAGTGCGCGATTTAGTCAATGCCATGCATCAAGATTTAGCAGGCAAAATCTCAAGCTTAAGGGTTGATGGTGGGGCTTGTAAAAATAATTTTTTAATGCAATTTCAAGCAGATATTCTAGATATAGTGGTAGAAAGACCACAATGCCTTGAATTAACGGCATTGGGTGCTGCTTATTTAGCTGGCCTTGCAGTAAAATTTTGGAAATCTACTGATGAGCTATCCACAATTTGGAAATTGGATCGCTGCTTTGAGCCTAAAATGAGTAATGAGAGACGTGAAGAATTAATTTATTATTGGGATAAGGCAACTAGTCGCGCAAAGAATTGGATTGAACATGAATGACAATCAATTTGAAGTAATTATAATCGGTGGTGGTGCAACTGGTCTTGGGGTTGCGGTAGAATCAATATCACGCGGCTACTCAACTATATTAGTTGAAGGGGAAGATTTTGGTAGTGGAACATCCTCCAAATCAACTAAATTAATTCATGGTGGGATTCGTTATCTAGCTAATTTAGATTTTACGTTGGTTCAAGAGGGCTTAAAGGAGCGATTTTACTTTCTACAGAATGCTCCTCATTTAGCATATGTTAATCAATATTTGATTCCCCTTTATACCACCTGGGAAAGGATCAAATTCTATTTCGGAGTTAAAATTTACGATCTATTAGCCTGGAATTTACGTATTGGTAAAAGTAGTTTCCTGAATAAATTGCAAACTCTTCAAGTTGCCCCAAAATTAAAATCGTACAATTTAAGAGGTGCATCAGTATATTATGATGGACAATTTGATGATAGTCGTATGCTAATTTCCCTACTTAGAACCTTCGAGGATTTAGGTGGGAAAGCCTATAATTATCATAAAGTAATTGATTTCATTAAAAATGAACGTAATCAAATTATTGGGGTAAAAGTTTTAAATGTTTTAGAAAATATTACATCCAATATATATGCTAAAGTAATAATAAATGCAACTGGAACTCTTACTGATGATTTAATGAATATTGATGAACCAACTAAACAAAACCAGCATGTAGCAGCAGCACAAGGCACACATTTAGTCTTTAATAAAGAAGTATTTAACTCTTCTCATACATTAGTAATTCCAGAGACTCGTGATGGGCGTATTTTATTTGTAGTTCCTTGGCACGATAAAGTGATTGTTGGCACCACGGACATAGCTGTAAAAACCTCTACTTTGGAACCTATGCCTCTCCCAGAAGAAATTGATTTCATTTTAGAAACATTCAATCAATATCTATCCCATAAAGTTACCTATAAAGATATTAAATCTGTATTTTGCGGACAAAGACCTTTAGTAAAACCTCAATATAAAACTAATAGTGCAAAAATCTCAAGAAAACATGAAATATTTATTAGTAATAGTAATTTAATTAGTATTGTAGGTGGCAAATGGACTATTTATCGACTTATGGGTGAAGACACTATTAACTTTATAATTAAGCACGGTCTATTAGTTAATAAAAAACCTTCAATTACTAAAAACTTAAAATTATATGGTGCAACAACTGAGAATATTAATTATCCCCTTAAGGTTTATGGGATAGACCATATTAAAATTCGTCAAATACAAACTGAATTTAATGACACTTCAAAACTACACCCAAATTTACCCTATTATACGGCTGAAATTGTTTATCAGATTCGCTATGAAATGGCTAAAACTTTAATTGATGTTTTAGCTAGAAGAACAAGGGCTCTATATTTAGACGCTAAAGCCACAATTGAAATTGCCCCCCATGTCGCAAAAATAATGGCTCAGGAATTGAAACAAAATGAAGCATGGATAATCAAACAATTAGCACAATTTAATACATATGCCAAGCATTATATTATTAAATGATTACTTTATAATAAATGATATTACCACCAAAAATTTTTATTAAGCGTAAGCTTACGACAAAGTCTAACCCCAATACTATCGTAATTATAGCCAAGTTTATAACCTATATATTTAGCCATTAATTTGAATATCGATTTAGGCCATAACCAAGGTTTTTTAGTTAAAAAACGCCATTCTGATAAAGTGAATTTAAGACCTTCTTTACTAGCATAACCGAAATCTTGCAGAATCCAATTTTCTGAACGGTGAAATACTCCAATATCAAAATAACGACGAAAATCTTCTAAAATAGTATTATTATGTGAATGATAACAAATAGCATCAGCAGCATAAGCAATCTTATAACCAGATTGTAAAAATTTGGCAAAAACATAAACATCTTCACCAAATATAATATGATCAGGAAATCCACCAATTTTTTTTAAAGCTTCAGTTTTATAAGCTGCAAACGAATCAGATGAAAATACACAACGAATACCAAACACATAGCGATCAGAATAACCTCGCACATAACCTAAATCTGGATAATTAACCAGCCTTAAATGACGTGCAAATATATCAGCATGTGTGTGTGGAAGTTGCCTTCCATAACAACCAGCAATCTTAGGATTTTCAAAAAAAATTTTTGTTAAATTGGTAATTGAAGATTGACTTTCTATATACACATCTTGCGTAATATAAATAATGATGTCCATATCAGATAACATTTCTAAAGCCAATTGCCTAGTTCCACCATGATCAAACTTATCTTTAGGTATAACATGATAATCAAAATCAAATGACTTTACTAGATCTAAAGTATTATCAGTTGATGAAGAATCAATAATTAAGACTTTGTCCAACATTGCATCCTTAATTATTTGCAAAGTCTTAGCAAATCTATCTTGGCAATCCAAAATTGCATTATAGGTCGGAATAAAAAGTGCTATTTTCATATTAAAGTTTATTCTTAATAATTATTAGAATTAAATCAAATTTATATTTACCTAGATATCCATTATTATAACTGCGATACAAATTGTTTGAGTATAATTTGTTATAAAAACATTATTAAAATAACTATTGGGTTATTTATATGTATTGGGAGAATGTTGTTTTATTAAGCTAATAATTTGCTCTAACATACCTTGAGATGTTAGTTGACCTACTAAATAACCGTTAGTATATGCACCAACTCTACTAACTTGAGCACCTAAATTGAAGGTTACTAATGGTAAATTTAAAGCCATTACTTCAGATGCAGTATAGCAAAACGTTTCTGGCCAAATTGAAGGAATGATGCAAATATCAATTTGATGTTTATTTATTAATCTTACTAACTCTTCTAAGTTATTATACTTGTAAACTTTTAAATTGTTTGATTTAGCCCCTGAAAATTCACCCAAAATATACCATTTAATATTTAAATCTTCCAGCTTCGCTAGCTTCACCATTTCTTCAATAATTTTGGCACCTTTGTGTGGCACAATATTACCAATTGCTGCAACTTTTATAACTGAATTAGTAAAGGGTTTATAATTAAGTTTAATGAAACCTTGCACTAAATAATTTAAATCGTGTTCAATTACTTCTACTTTATTATCGTAATTTGGATAAGCACACTTAAATACATCATAGCTATCATTAGATGGCAAAATGATCTTATCACTAGAATTAAATAATTTAATAAATAAATTTCGCCAATTATTTATAACTCCATTTATACCTTGCTGATATAATTTAACATAAGAAAAGTTTATATTCTTATTCGTAAAATTATTTAAACATGAATTACATTTGGTTAAATCGTCCGGCACCCCGCAATAACTATCTTTATAATCAAGTAAAGTTACCGTAGGACATACACTAAAATAATCATGAATAACTGTAATTAAGTGTCCACTAATTTGCGGCTTAAATTTAATAATCTCATTAATTGTTCGATTTAAGTTAGTTTCGAATAATAGATGATTAATAATTAAATCATTTATTCTTAATTTTTCTAGTAAAGTAAATGCATCCTTAATTCTAAATTTATATTCTAAATTATTCACATACATTTCAATATTCGCATAATCTTCAATATCTATGGATGAAATTATTAATATAGCCTTTTTAAAAGCTAACTTTTGTTTAACCTGCTGTTTAATGTAATTAGCACTTCCACCAGTATTAACACTACTTATAAAACAGTCACAAATATAATTATCACAAATTATATTTAAGATCTGAAAATTTCGTATATCTTTTAACGGATCTTCATTTGAATATTTATAAATTTGCTCTAAATACTTTGGATACTTTTTACTAAGTTTCTTAGTATTCATAGCTAATAATTTCTCTTTATCCACATTTAGAAAAGATCCACCATGTTTATGGTATACAAAAGAATTTATTGCTTGAATATGTATATAACCATTTCCTCTGGCCCTCATACACCAATCATTTTCTTCACCATAACCACGACTAAAAGTCTCTTCATCAAAACCACCAATTTCTTTATACGCTTTAAAATTAACCGCCATACAAAAACCAACTCCAGTTGGTATTTCTTGATTTATACAAGGATTCAATTTTGCAAAAGAATTGTCAATTTTTGCCACGTCAAGATTTAAAAAAATTTCATTATCTAGAATAAAATTGGGAAAACTACAAATAGTTCCACAATTAGTAAATGGAGTTACTGAAGCAATTTTATTATTTTGAAGAATTGGATTAATTAATGCATTACCGAATCTTTCAGATACTTCCGTGTCAGTATTAAGTAAAATAAAATGATTTGTCGTTAAACTCATACCGAGATTAGCTGATTTTACAAAACCCAAATTTACTGAATTACGTTTAACTATGATTTCATGGACATTATTTATCTTTTCTAATTTATCTAACAATAATCTAACTTCTAAGTCAGTACTGGCATCATCAATTAAAATTAATTTATATTGAGCTTTTTTATGGCTTAATAATTGATCAATTAAAGTATTTAAATAGGTAAATCCATTATAAATTGGAATAACAATTTCAATTTTAATTAGATTTGATTCAATAGTCTCCGAATTTACTAATTTGATCTTTTGTAAATTCAAAAATTGAATTTTATTCTTTGAAGCGTTAATCTTTTGAATAAGTTTACTGATTAATACTTTAGGGTTCGTGCGTAATAAGTTTAACGAACGAGATATAAGATAGATATTTCGCTTATTTAAAATTTTATTCATTTAACCACTAATTTACCAAATTTTTGTCGTTTATAATCCAGACATCCCAAAAGCATATATTTGAGCTTTTTCAATTTATTGTTTTCATATAAAATCGTTACGATAAACTGCTTTATTACAAATTTATACAAAGGTATAGTATCAGGTAATAAATCTTTATATTTGAAATAGACAAATAATGAGTTGCGCACCTGATAATATTTGCGAATCGCATTATGATTTAAAATATCAAAAATTTTACCAAAAATCACTTTTCGTCTAAAGTTAACCCCTAGCCCATGCTCCATCACTACATCAACTATAGTCAATACTTTATAATTATCTAATAATGCTTTACAATAATATTCAACATCAACCATGTCAATAAAAAGTTCGTTATTAAACCCATCTAACTTCTGCCAAACATCTAAATTCACAAAATTACCCGATGTCATAGTAAGTATTGAATTAATATACTTAGCTTTCAGCATTTCATCAGTTAAAACTGAATAATCTTTATTAATTACATGTCGTGGTGAGACTATAGCTATTTCGGTAATTTTAGGATAATTATTTATAAAATCTTGTATTTTAAATAAAATATCTTCTGAAATTTAGAAAAATTATGATAAATAAAAAATATTAAACTATTAAAATCATTATAAATTTAAGATTGAGGATATTTAAAATTAGAAAAATAAAGAATATTAAAGATTGTATCAAAAATATTCGAATTTGGAAAATGATAT
>CALFYC010000035.1 GCA_937952895.1 uncultured Neisseriaceae bacterium | reverse complement strand
TAGCAGAAGTCCAGTAGCGTGAATGCTTACTGGACTTGTTGTCACATATATACTCTTGGCTCACGTTAGTGGACGAACTTCGCAACTTTAATCCAGATAACCAATTCGTGTTAAAAGAGTTTTCGTTGGTGGATTAATATCGTATTTTCTTAAATCATTTATACTTAAATATACTTAAATAAGTATTAATAAAATGGAGTTAAATATTATAATATTTTATCATAATCACACGTTTTATGTCAAGTTGTTAAAAGTCGTGTGAATTTTAATTTTATATCATTAATCCTTAAGAAAGCGCCGGTTGAAACCAGCGCTTAGATAGACAACTATATTTTTATTGAACAAAAGCCATTGCAGTTGCCCCAGTAAATATATCTGGTGATCCTGGTGCCATTGCAGAGGTGCATGTAAGTGGAGCAGGTAAAGCACGATCAAATGAACACTTAGTAAGCGCACTTGGAGATTGGCCACTATAGTAATAGTTTCCACTAAATACATCTATTCCATCTGGCGTAATAATTTCTGTAGGTATTCCTGTCTTAGGAATTGTGGCACATGTTGTAGCGTCAATATCTCCAGGTGTAGCTCCAAGCATTCCACATGCATATTGTTGACCTGCAGTATTTTGTATAGCAATTATGCTATTACTATTTACAGCAAATGCTTTAATATCAGCAGGAAATGATGTGATCGTTTGCGAACTAGTGCCAGTACAATCAAGTGTCCCACCTGATCCGACTGGACAAACCGCTAAAGAAGATGTTGTTCCAGTAGTCCCATGATACGAAACATATGCTTTATTATTAGCAAAATAAATGCTATTAATAATATCTCCAGCAACACCAACTGAAGCTGGAGTTGTACAATTAAGATTGATAGCTGTGTTATTATTTATTACCTGACATACAAAAACTTGATTGTTTGTGTTATCAGCAAAGTACACACTGCCATTATTTAGCTTAATATCTACTAATGGATTTGCATTAGGTAGATTAGGCGTTGCATTACAGTTACTCAATTTATAGTTACTACCTACTGCACACACTTGTGAACTACCATTGTCAAATAATATAAAAGCATATTGGCCATCTACAGATATTTTTTTAATTGATAAATTAAAATCAGGAGCTGAAGGATTAGCTAATGCATTGGCACAACTTGTAAATTGACCCTGGGTTGGAGATCCAGTTTTTGTATCAATTTGGCACAATACTATTTGATTGTCTGTAGCAGATTTATTGTTTACAATATATGCTCTTGAATATAATTCAGCCGGAAATTGAGGCGTAGCATCTCTTTGCGGCATTAAACTAAAAAATACATTACCTTGAGGAATTGCTTCATATAATAAATGTAAAATCATGTTACTCGCTAAAGTTTGATTTACTTGATAAACTGTAGCAATTGTCTCATTACCATTAACTATATTGGCAAATCCACAAATCTCATTTACTGTACTACCATCTGTACTTGTATTGGCAACACACTCACTTGCTGGTGGCATTTTTATAAAGTAGTTTTCCATGCTAGTAGATACTTTTATAGAACCCACTGGATATCCAGTAGCATTAGATACACTATGTGTAACTGTAACCGTGCTACCGTCAGGAGCTTGTGTAACTTGATTTACTACCGCAGCCTGTTGACCTGTTACAGCTATAGCAGCTTGATTATTAAACGCTGGAGTTGCATAAAATTTAGAGCCAACATTCTGATCCGTAAACACCACGCCTGGCAGTTGTAAATTCATAGCCGTAGAGACACCGACATTAGTAACTGCTAAAAAGTTTTTAGCTAGTTGATTAGTGTAAGTTATCGTACAAGCTTGTGATGGATTTAATACTTGATTAGTACAAGTATCAGTTCCACCTACTACCAACCATAAAGTTGGTAATATTCCAACATTATCAAAACCATTTATCATTATTGGATTAGTACCAGAGTTTTGATAAGTTATTACTAGTGATTTAACAGCTGGATTTGAACCTGAAAAGATATATGGATTAACCGCCGTACCATCACCACTTGTAGAACCACTAGCCGTTACATTAGATATAGTTAAATTTTGACCATTTAGGTTAACCGTTGAATTAAAACCATTACTGTCTATCGCTCCATTTAATACCGTTCCACCAGTAAACGTTCCATGTACTGTCATTTGATCTACTAATGGCGCAGTGCCTACATTAGCTTGTGGACCTAGAACTAGATTCATTGTACAAGTACCGCCATTTGCGCTTAATAAACGATTTTCACATGTAGTTGAAGATAGAGTTATTCGAGTATTTTGGAACGTATTTTGCAAATTTAGCGCAAATGTTTTAAGATTTGCATCAACATTACCATTGTTCGAAACTACAACTTGTTGGTTAGCAACATCTAAACTATCACCATTAATTTGCATATTAGTTAAAGCATTGAATGTCAACACCGGAACACTAGCTCCTGAAATATAGCCTAAAATAAATGTACGCGAATATTGGGCTAATCCAGTCTCAGTCATATAATTGCCTTTTATTAGCAATTTGATAGTCCCTTGCTCCTGAATACTATCAGTAACATTAATCTGGTATGAACAAACCCCATTTCTAGCTATAACTGTTTGTCCGCCACATGTATTTGTTCCCGTTGTAGCAACTAATGAAGCTTTTGCCATACCTGTTACTACATCTATACCAGTTACATCTAAACCAGTTACATCATAACCACCTAAATTTGTTACTGTAATTGTCGCAGTCCCTCCAGTTGTACTTGATCCTATAAACTGAAGAGGGTTAATCGATGATTGCATACCTAGTAACGGACTATTTTTTGAATTAAACCAAATAACTGATTGCGGTGTTACATTTAAAGGACCTGTTGTTGTACCACCCGTTACTGATACTGTACCACTACCTGGGAATTGTGGGGTTGTAAAATTTATAGAACATCCACTACCAGCACCTATTGCACCACCAGTACATTGAGTAACAATACTAACTCCATTTTGGCCAGTTACTTGCAAATCATTTATTGCTAATGTTGAAGTGTTTACTATATTCACCATGCCTGACCCAGAAGTTGGATCAAATGTATCTATCACAGAAACCAAACCAATAATTACCTTCGGATCTGTAGTTGGATTTACAACTGTCACCGGAGCCTCAGCAGTAAATTTTGTTCCTGCAGTATCAGTTGATTGCAAATTAACTCCAACTGTATATGCGCTATCAGTTGAAACTGACCCACTCACTTCAATTGCCTGCACAAAACCCGATTGAATTGTTAAACCAGATGGATTACCATTTGCTATTGCCGTATTTGGCAAATTAGTACTTAACGAATTTACTTTAAAATGTTGATCTTTTCCACTTCCGTAAGCATAAATAGTACTATAGCCAGTTTTATTATTTATAAAACCTGAAGCTACAGCACCTGACATAATTTGCACACCATTACTAGCTGTACTACTTACATCAGCATAACTTACAATCTGTGAAAATGTACCAGGTTTACCACCTGAAATATAATTTGCGTTAATAATTGTTGAACCTTGAGCTGCATAACTACTCAATTGTGGCGTAGTAAAACCAAGTGCACATGATGTGTGCGCAGGAATAGTTGCACATTGAGCTGCACTTATCGAATTAATAAATGCCGGAGATGAATTCACCCCCAAAACTTTATTTAATAGAGCTTTGTATGATTTATTCAAAAAAGATTGATTTTGATTACTGTCAGTTGAACTATAAGTAATATTACTTATAGTCTTATCAGTATTATTATGAACATAAATAACACTTGAAGTTGGATTATTATCAATTAACGGAACAATACCAGCATCATCAATTGTTAGTGCAGTTACAGAACTAGGTAAAGACGGAGTTGGGCTAGCGCCTGTAGAACTACTACTACCACCACCTCCACCACATCCTGAAAGCAGCAAACTCATCATAACTGCGCTTAAACCAGCTTTTAATGTATATTTTGTTTTATTACAGTACATATTAATCCCCTATATTAATTTAATGTGGGCAGAAGTACTTAATAATAACAACTAAAAACTGTACAACCGACCATCTTTAAGTGCAGCATTATACCATAAACAAAGAGAATTTGCACAATTTTTTAATAAAAAAAATTTCAAATACAACAATATGTTAGCTTAGGTGTGTGGACATGTAGCACTGTTTCATACCCCCCTATCCAATAAATGTCTAAATTAAAAATATCATACCACTTTTCACAAATCTTAACACTGGAAAATTTTGGCAGTGTCTCAGTTTGAATAATAACCCTTTGATAATAAAATATAGATTTCTGAAACTGAGACACTACCAAAATTTATATGATACAATTTCTTCCGGGTTTATTAAATTTTTGCCATTTAGTCAATTACCATCTTAAATTCTACTTTAGTAAGGTGGGATGGGGGTTAAAATGGGATCAACTAACGCTTCATTAATTGATTTACTACCAACTTACATTTACTGGTTAGATAAAAATGGTAAATACAAAAAATGTAATTTTGCATTTGCCAAATTGTTAAATTTTACTTCATCTGATGAAATTATAAATAAGCAAAATTGTGAACTCGCATGTTTTAAATTTAACCCAGATATCTATTCTTTAGTTGATAATAATAATAAACTAGTCTTACAATTAAAAAAATCGCATACATTTGAAGAAATTTTTTATGAGCTAAATGGTCAGCCATTTAAATATATATCAATTAAAACTCCGACTTATGATACTAAAGGTAATACGACAGGCATTTCTGTTATATCAATTAAACATTCTGACTTGATAAATAATAATACGCTCACTATAAATCAAATTGTGCAAAATGCAGCATTAGATAATATTATTAATCTAATTCCTTGTCATATATATTGGAAAGATACAGTTGGACGATATCTGGGTTGTAACAACAATCTAGCTCATGCCATTGGCTTTAATTCTAGAGATGAAATTCTTGGTAAAAGTGATTTTGATTTACCATGGACTGATAATTATGCAGCGATTATTCGCTCAAATGACATTGAAGTAATGAACACAAAGATGGTAAAAACCACAGAAGAACCTTCAATTTTTTATGGGCAGCCTGCTACAGTATTAAGTCAAAAAGTTCCATTATTAGACGAATCTGGAAACATGCTTGGAGTTATAGGTGCTTCTATGGATATTACTAACCGAAAAAATTTAGAACTTAAATTTAAAAAAATTGTAGACCAAATGGTGCACGATATCGGCTCACCAATTGCTAGTTTAAGCATGCTAGTTTCAACTTGTGAAAATATTCCGGAAGAAACACGAATTGGTATTCGAGAATCTTTAACCAACATTATTGATATTACCCGCAAAGTTTTAAATGAATATAGAACCGAAGAAACCAACCAAACCCAAAGGTTATATCATGATAGGCAACCTTTGATTGTGTCATCAACTTTATTACAAATTTTACGTGACAAAAAAGCTCAATATCATGATAAGGCTATAAAATTTGATTATAAATTTGCCAAAAACAGTAGCTTTGCTTTCATTGAAATTGATCCATCATCTTTTAAACGTATGATCTCTAACATTATAAATAATTCAGTTGATGCAATTAAAAATCAAGAAGGCACACTTATTGTTACCTTAGATGCAAATGAACAATATGTTACTCTTTCAATAATTGACAATGGAGATGGAATAAAACCTAGATTATTAGATAAAATTAAAAAAGGAATTAACTGTACTGAAGGTAAAAAAGATGGGCATGGAATTGGTTTAGCTCAAGTAAGAGATACCCTACATTCTTGCAATGGAAAATTCAATATTGAATCACAGTTTGAAGCAGGAACCACTGTTACACTAAATTTTCCAAGAATTAATGCCCCAGCATGGATTGCAGAAAAACTCTATCTATCTAAAGGTGATATCGTAGTAGTTTTAGATGATGATAGTTCAATTCACACTGCATGGAATACTTATTTACGAGCCGCTGATTGTGATATTTCATTAAAACACTTCTCTATAGCCGAAGAAACTTTAGAATTTATTGAGAAAATAGAAAATAAAGAAAAGATTGTCTTACTTTCAGATTATGAATTATTAAACCAAAAATTAAATGGCTTAGATGTGATTAAACAAACTAAAATTAATCGCACAATTTTAGTTACAAGTCATCATAGTAATCAGGATATAAAAAATCAAGCCATAGAGATAGGAACTAAAATTTTACCAAAACGCTTAGCCTCAGAAATTGAAATCGTGGTATCTGATTATAACTTATTTGAAAATATTCCATAATCATCAAATGATGGCTAGTAATTTATTAATAATTGCCAATCTTTCTTTAAACGATTTATTTCAAGGAAAATAGAGTGCTTATCGTTATAATTAATTGTCTATTTAATATCTTGATATTTAGCATAATCTACTTTATTAGTTACAGTATAATCCATTTTAATCATTCAGTTAATATCCAATTCTGGACATTTATCATTTTTGGCTTTTTGACTGAACTAATTATTATCTTATTCGCATTTTCTAAGCTATCTTACTTTTTTATTCGAATCTTTTCAGGTGCCAGATCTTTAACTAATCGTGAAAAAATTCAACTAGAACCATTAATTAAAGAAGTTATTGAAATAGCAGCTATAAAAATTAATAATTTTGATTTAAAATTTAGTGATTTACATTTAATGATTTATGACAAAAAAGAACCTTTTACTCAATCACTCGGCGATAATACCCTAATAATAAGTGATGGATTAATTAAAAACCATACTGAACTTGAAATTAAAAGCTTAATTGCTAATGAAGTTGGGCACATATTTTATAAAGATAATATATTTTTTACGATTATCACTTTTGGTAGTCTTGGATTTCATATAATTAATTGGTTATATTGGCATTATTTTAAATTATGGCGATTTATGTTAAATGCTTTCACAAAATTTAATCAGCTAGGTGCTATGCAATTAATTCGTTATCTATCGCTTTTTCCAATATTGATATTTTCTCCAATAATTGCTTTTTATTACATAGGAAATTGGTTATTTATCATTGGAATTAATTTACTAAAACACAAATTTGAATACCGCGCTGATAAATTTACGCAAAAATTAGATTTAGCTGATGGATTAATTCAATTTCTAGAAACTATCGCATCAGCTACTGAATTTGATAATAGTATCCTTGGAATAATCAGTTCGAATAATATAGCCCCAATGAAACGTATTGATAAATTAGAGCAAACTTAATTATTCGTTAAATATACTAATTTATTATAGTTATATTGTTGTTGCGCGAAAATTTTTATACGCTATAATTGCGAATTAAATTATTTATGGAAATAGATACCATGCCTCATAAAACATCGATTTACCAATCACCTAAGCTATTATGGTTTCTACAAATTTCCTATACTTGTGTTATTTTATTATCGAATTGGTTTGATATTCGTTTAATAAAAATTTTTGGGATAGAAACGGATGCTGGAACTTTAATCTTTCCATTTACTTTTTTATTATCTGATTTAATCACTGAAGTTTATGGTTATAAATTCGCCAGGCGTGTAATTTGGATAGGGTTTTTATTTAATTTTATCTTTATTGTTTATGGACAATTAATTGTAAATCTACCAAGTCCTGATTATGCAATTATTAACAATCAAAATTTTGATAGTATGATAGATTTAAGTATGCGTATTATCATTGCATCAACAATTTCATATTTATTTGCTGAACCACTTAATTCATATATAATGGCCCAATTAAAAATTCACACAAAAGGTAAATATATGGCATTGCGCTTTATTAGCTCAACCTTTATAGCATCATTTTTTGACAGTTTAATCTTTGGTAGCATTGCCTTTTATAAAGTTATACCGAATGCAAAACTATTCAGCTTTATTCTACATTTATGGTTAATTAAAATTACTATTGAAATAATTGGCGTAGTATTTTCTTTAAAATTAGCTAAAATTTTAAAACGAATTGAAAAATTAGATATTTATGATATAAAAACCAATTTTAACTTATTTAAATTAGAAGCAATTTATAGATCTGACAACAATCGCTATCATCATAATTAACGAATAGCTATAAATTTATGGGTTTGAAGGCTTAGGCGCCAATTATTGTTTAATGCCTCCTTAACACAAATCTTAGTTGCCTCTTTATTTTGTGATAAAGGTTGCAACCAAATAGGAATTCTTTGGCTAAAGTCGTAGTCAAATATAAAAGTTTTTAATTTTTCAATATCAGAAACTTTACCAATTGGCATTTTAATTTCATTAGCACGTTTCACAGCGTCAATTAATACTTGTTTGCCACCTGGCATATTAAATTTGGGGGATAAAGTAACCCAAGCTTGCTCTGAAATACGCAATAACTCAGTTCCACTTGTCTCAATTTGAACAGTTTTACCTAGAGCCTCCAACATATCACACAATGGCTTTAAATCGTACAAAGCAGGTTCTCCACCAGTAATTACCACATGCTTAATTGTTGAAGCGTGCGTTTTAACAAAATCTTTAATTTCATTAAGCGTAAAACTAGCCCAACTATCTTTATCATTAGCTTTATTTACTAATTCTGTTACACTAATTTGGGTGTTTGCATCTAATTGCCAGGTATGTTTAGTATCACACCAAGGACAACCTACATTACATCCTTGTAAGCGAATAAAACAACTTGGAGTTCCGGTAAAGGTTGCCTCACCTTGAATTGTAATAAAGATCTCATTTACTGGATATAAAACTTCATTCATTTATAGTTCGCAACTTGCGCTACATTTCGATGATTCATCAATTACAATTTTATCCACCACTATCCCATGCTTATTTAATAATTGTGGTGCAATTTGTGTTAATAAATATTCTGCCATATTTTCAAGAGTAGGATTATATGGAACCAGCATAGTTGTTGGATCAATAGCTAATACATCTTGAGCAATAGGATCTTTATCCCATAATATCATTCGATGATCATAATTATCGTCAATCCATTGACAAAATGTAGTTCTAATTATATCAAAATCAACAACCATACCTAAATCATCTAACTTCTCACTAGAACAATAGATTTGAAACACATAAGAATGACCATGAAAATTACTACACTTACCTTTATGCCCATATACCCTGTGAGCTGCTTGGATTTCATGTTTACGAATAATACTATATTTAACCATTCTTAATCCTTATAAATTGTCGGGTCCGTAACCCCTGCATTTTTAAAACCTTTTTTTCGCTCTTGACAAGCACCACATAAACCACAATGAATATCAACTCGATCATAGCAAGTCCAAGTATTTATAAAAGGAACTCCAAGTTTTATGCCTTCTTGAATAATTTCTGATTTATGCATGTTAATAAATGGAGCAATAAGTTTTAAATTCTCCTTACGCACATCTTCGGTTCCAAGTCTTAATGAATGATTAATCGATTCAAAAAAATCAGGCCTTGTATCAGCATATAAATAATGATCTCCATTATGAGCACCATAGGCAACTACATCAGCTTTTTCATTACATGCAATCATCCATGCTAGCGATAAAAATACTGCATTACGGTTAGGCACAACTGTTGATTGCATATTTTCTTTCGTATATTCTCCATGTGGAACAGCAATTTGTTGATTAATTAAGCTTGAGGATGAATGAGATAAAATTTTTTGGATAAACATTGCATCCACAATATGATGTACTGCATTTAAATTCTTAGCAATTGTTTTAGCGGATTCAATTTCAGATATTTGCTTTTGCCCATAATTAAATGTTACACAAACTAAATCATTGTAACCATTAGCCTTTAACCAATAAGCCAACGTTGAACTATCAGCTCCTCCAGATAAAATTAATACAGCCTTCATCTTTAACTCCTTAATGACGCACTGAACGAATATTTTCAGGCACAATAAAATTCTTATTGGTGGTGCGATATGGATTAATATCAATTCCACCACGCCTTGTATACCGTGCATAAACCGTTAGCTCAGAGGGAGCACAATACTTTTTAATATCATAAAATATGCGTTCAATACATTGTTCATGAAATTCATTATGATCACGTAATGAAACAATATATTTTAATAACCCATATTTATCAATTTGCTGACCTGTATACTTGATATAAATACTACCCCAATCTGGTTGATTAGTCATTGGACAATTGGATTTTAATAAATTACTATATAGTTCCTCAGTAATAATATCATTACTACAAGTTAGATATTCGGGATGTGGTTGATAAATATTACATTGAACATCTAGCATATCTAAACAATAACCATTTAGTTTACCATATTTACCTGATGAGTCTATCGGTAATAAAATAAAATTAACTTTGCTACCAACCGCCTTAGATAGATCATTAATTGCCGTATTAATTACATCTTGTTCACTAGCAAATTTAGTTCCATTAAAACTATTAAAATAAAGTTTCATGGATTTAGATTCAATAATATTTGGTGTATTAGCTAAGTAACTAATCTCACCTAATCCAACACATGGTTTACCATTTAAATTTAACCAAGATAACTCGTAATGATTCCAAATATCAACCCCATAAAATCCAGGATTCTTATCATCAATACCTACTTCTGAACGTTTAAGTTCACGGGGAATTGAAAATATAAGTTTGGGATTATATTTAGTCTCGTATATGGAGTTTTTCCCTAATGGACTTGATTCTAGCATACACAGTCTTTCATCTTTAATGAGTCCAATATTTTACAATAACTCAGATAGTTAAAGTAGATAAAAAATTTATAGATGATATATAAACAAATAAAGCTCAAATATACATTTGAGCTTTATTCAATAAAACTTATTCAAAAATCATTAGAAATTGTAATATCCCCTAAGTGGGGAGTATCCCATTGAATATTTTTGTATGGCTGAAGATCAAAACTTGGACATAATTTATCATTAGAAAAACCTGCAAAAAATCCTTTTGTAATCTCATTACCATCTATATCCATAATAATAGCATATCCTACAGCCCAACTACCAGTATAATGAATATCTGTTTTTGTATCTGCTTTTACAATACAAGGTCCATCTCGAGTATTATCATTTAAACATTGAGAAGGATTAATATGAAAAAAATCAACATGATCATGATTATAAGGCGTTTGTTGAAATTCAACTATATAATCTTTATCTGAAGTATTATATATATTTGCATGACAATTATGAGCATAAGATTGTAAAGTAAAACTCATCATAATCAATATAAGTAAAGTTCGCCAAAAAATATTTTCTTTCACTTAACATATCCTAAAATTGATTTATAAATAGTTACAATTAGAGATTTATTGCAATTTTATATCTTAATCCTTAATTAGCAATTATTTAAAAACGCATTTTGCACATATAAGGTTTTTTATACAAATGTCATTATATACTAGACTAGTAAAAAAATCAACCAAATATATCAATAGGCAGTGTCTCAGTTTTAATGATAACCCCTTGATAATCAAGTATAAATTTTTCAATTTGAGACACCGCCTATCAATATGTCAATTTAAAATCTTGAGTTCAGTAAGTATTAGGTATTAGTAATATAGCTAGAGAACATCGTGTAATCATTTATAGAGAGCCAGATCGTAATTGTGATGCAGATAATGTGGCTTATAATTATTTAATCCCTAACGAGGTTATAAATCAATACTTAAGCCGACATTATCCTAAATTTAAATAATACCCCATTTCATCGGTAAATGGGGCCACATTATTTAGTTAATCACCTTACAGAATAATGGTTTCACAGACTAAAACATACATCTTCAACTAATAATTGAAAATTAATTTGGGGTAATTCTAAAGTCCCCTGGATTAGGCTCGTTAACTATAACATTTTTGATATTATCAGTATCAAAGCTTGGGCATACTCCAGCGGCATCTTCGCCAGCATAACTCATACTTTGCACTATACTATTATCTAGGCTAGTTATGGAAACTTTTCCAGAAGCATGATCACCATAACGCGTATAGTAATGAATATCAATTTTTGAGTTTGCTGGAATAGTACATGAACCACTGGAAGGATCATGATTTTCACATAATGATGGATCAATATGAAAAAAATAAACATTACTGTTATCTGATGGATTAAATTGGATTTTCCATTCTTGATCTGAATCATTATAGATATTTGCATGACAATCAGCATAAGATTGAAAAGGAATACCTAATGTAGTTAATAAAAATAAACCTTGAGCAAAAATATTTTTTTTCATATTAAATAATCCTTTAATTAATTGATCTTTATAAAAAATCTATAACAACCTATGATTATGGACGTGATTCTAGATCAAACAAACTAGAAAAGCCACCAAATAATTGTGCCTAAATATTTAGGTTACAAAATTTTGTTAATTATGATTAAATTTAAAATATATAAAGAATTCCTCTTTTCTCTGTGCTAAAATCTAACTATTATTAAATTTTAAAGTAAAACTCTTATGAAAGCACAAGTTATTAATTCATTTGGTGACCATTCAGTTTTTAAATTGACAGAAATTCCCACTCCTACAATAAAATCTGGTCACATATTAGTCAAAGTTCATGCTACAAGTATAAACCAAATTGATTGTAAAATTCGTAGTGGATCTGTGCCTAATATAGCTCCTAAATTCCCAGCAATTTTACATGGTGATTTTGCCGGAACCATAGAGAAAATTAGTGAAGATGTAACTCAATTTAAAGTAGGCGATGAAGTCTATGGGTGCGCTGGAGGGTTACATGGCTTAGGTGGAGCTTTAGCTGAATTCATGTTAGTAGATGCTAAATTAATTGCTGAAAAACCAAAATCTTTATCAATGTTAGAAGCAGCAGCATTACCTTTAGTAAGTATTACAGCTTGGGAAGCATTATTTGACAGAATTAAACTTGGAAAAGGGAATAGTATTTTAATTCATGGTGCAGTGGGTGGGGTTGGACATATAGCAACCCAACTTGCAAAATGGTGTAAAGCTAAAGTTTATGCAACAGTCAGAAAGCATGAAGATTTTAAATTAGCAAAATCATTTGGTGCTGATGAAATCATTAATATTAGTGAAGAAAAGGTTGAAGAATATATAGCTAGAATTACTAATAATGAAGGTTTTGAAATGATTTTTGATACAGTTGGAGGGGATAATTTAGATAAATCATTTATAGCAGCCAAAGATAATGGAGTCATCGTTACAATTGCAGCAAGATCAACACATGACTTAACTCTCATGCATACCAAAGGCCTTACTCTGCATTGTGAATTAATGTTATTACCAATGCTTAAAAATTGCCATCGTGAACATCATGGTCAAATTCTTGAAAAAATTGCCCAAATTGTAGATAGTGGAAAACTAAAACCTCTAATAGATCCTCACCATTTCACTTTGGAGCAGGCATCTGCTGCACATAAATTTTTAGAATCTGGTAAAGCAAAAGGTAAGGTAGTATTGAGCATTTAATATATTATAAATTAGGTTATTTAAAATAGATGACTCAAATTGGCTAATATCAACTACCACATACGCCAAAATTTCTTTCTCTAATTTCATTTAAACCTTATTTTAAGTACACCGAAAAATAGTAGCTATATGATATAATATCGATCGTGTTTAGAGCCTATTTAGGAATTATAATGGCAAAAATTTTAGCTACTGAAACTAGGATTGACCACTTATTAAGGTGGCATCGTCAGTTATGCAAAATTTTAAATGCTGGTAGTATGTTGAACATGCCTAACTAGTTATTAAATAAAAAGGGTGTAAATTGATATGGCCAATAAGTATATTTTTATCACTGGCGGTGTAGTTTCGTCACTTGGAAAAGGCGTTGCTGCCGCATCAATTGCATCTCTTCTGGAATTGCGTGGTTTATCCGTATCAATTATTAAGTTAGATCCATATATCAATGTTGATCCAGGAACCATGAGCCCATTTCAACACGGCGAAGTATTTGTAACTGAAGATGGCGCAGAAACTGATCTGGATCTTGGCCACTATGAACGTTTTATTTCAAATAAGATGCAAAAAAGAAATAATTTCACATCTGGCCAGGTTTATGAAACAGTTATTAAAAAAGAACGTAAAGGCGATTATCTTGGTAAGACTGTACAAGTTATTCCCCATATTACCGATGAAATTAAAAGTAAAATCAAATTTGGTGCAGAAAACTGCGAAGTAGCTTTAGTTGAAATTGGTGGAACGGTTGGGGATATTGAATCATTGCCTTTTCTAGAAGCAATTCGCCAATTACGACAAGAATTAGGGAGGGTAAATACTTGCTTTATTCATTTAACTTTAGTGCCATATTTGCCCTCTGCTGGTGAAATTAAAACCAAACCCACTCAACATTCAGTAAAAGAATTACGTGAAATTGGTATTCAACCTGACATTTTATTGTGTCGGATGGATCGTGAGTTACCACTTTCAGAAAAACAAAAAATTGCATTATTTTGCAATGTAGAAGAACAAGCTGTGATTGCCTGCTATGATGCAACTAGCATTTACAAAATTCCACGTATGCTGCACAACCAAAATATTGATGCCATTATTTGTAAGCATTTTGAATTAAATCTAAAACCAGCTAGTTTAGAAATTTGGGACAATATAGTTCATAATTTAGAGCATCCAGTAAATAAAATTAACATTGCCTTTGTTGGTAAATATGTAGAGTTAACGGAATCATATAAGTCACTTAATGAATCACTAGTTCATGCTGGAATTCATACTAAAACCCAAGTAAAAATTCATTATGTAGATTCTGAAGCACTTGAACACAATGATTTTACCCAATTACATGATGCTGATGCTATATTAGTACCTGGGGGTTTTGGTAAACGGGGTGTTGAAGGTAAGATTCAGGCAGTAAAATATGCCCGCGAAAATAAAATTCCATATTTAGGTATTTGTCTAGGTATGCAAATTGCTGTTATTGAATTTGCTAGAAATGTAGCCAAATTGGATCAGGCTAACTCTACTGAATTTGATGAAACAACCCCAAATCCAGTTGTAGCTATGATATCTCAATGGCGGGATAATGATGGAAATTTAAAAACTCGAGACAAGTATACAGACCTGGGTGGGACTATGCGTTTAGGTGCACAAAGATGCAAATTAATTAATGGCACCAAAGCCCAAACTATTTATAATAGTGAATTTATTTTTGAACGTCATCGTCATCGCTATGAAGTAAATAATTTCTTAGTGCCAGATTTAACAAATAATGGTTTAATTATAAGTGGTTTATCTACAGGTGAAGAACAATTAGTTGAAATGATTGAATTAACCGATCATCCATGGTTTATTGGTTGTCAATTTCATCCTGAATTTACATCTAATCCACAAAATGGGCATCCATTATTTATTTCGTTTGTAAATGCTGCCATTACTTATAATAAAAATCATTTGGAGAATAACCGTGATTAATAATTGGAAATTACTTGATTTTAAAATTGGTTTAAATCAACCGCTTTTTTTGATTGCAGGACCATGTGTAGTTGAATCACAAGCCCTTGCTATTGATACCGCTGGGTATTTAAAAGAAGTTACTCAAAAGCTTGGAATTAATTTTATCTATAAATCAAGCTATGATAAAGCTAATCGTAGTTCAGATAAGTCATTTCGTGGCCTTGGAATTGATGAAGGATTAAGAATTTTATCTGAAGTGAAACACCAGTTAAAGTTACCTATACTAACGGATGTTCATGCAGTTAATGAAATAGACCAGGTGGTTGAAGTAGCTGATATTTTGCAAACTCCAGCTTTTTTATGTCGCCAAACAGATTTTATTAAAACAGTAGTTGAAAGTGGTGCGGTTGTTAATATTAAAAAAGGCCAATTCTTATCACCATGGGATATGAAAAATGTAACAGATAAAGCTTTATCCGTAGAAAATCATGGTTTAATTATGGTCTGTGAACGCGGTTCTAGTTTTGGCTATAATAATCTAGTTTCAGATATGCGAAGTTTAGTTGTAATGCGTGAAACAAACTGTCCGGTAGTATTCGATGTTACACATTCCTTACAATTACCTGGTGGCATGGGTTCTTCCACTGGTGGTCAAAGTGAATTTATCCCAATGCTTGCTCGTGCTGGAACTGCTGTTGGAATTAGTGGAATTTTTATGGAAACCCATCCCAACCCAAAATTGGCAAAGTCTGATGGGCCTAATTCATTACCTATGTCACAAATTGAAGACTTATTGTCTGAATTAGTTGCAATCGATAAATTAGTAAAAAAACTCTAAATTTATTACTTTAAGAAAGGATTGTGAATAACATATCATGCACTATAGTGTTATTTTTTATGTTCTCGTTATCGATTTTTTAGCCTTGATGAGTCCTGGGCCTGATTTTTTTATGGTATTAAGAAACTCTCTTACAAAATCATTTCATGCAGGTATTTATACTGCACTGGGAATTTGTTTAGGAACTTGTATTTGCTTTGCCGTTGGTATGTTTGGTATTGGTGGATTAGTTGCGCAAAATAAAATCGTATTTATGGTATTTAAAATTGCCGGCTCTTGTTATCTTGCTTATCTTGGTATTAGATCTATTTTAGATAGGACTACTATTGAAGAACCTAATATAATTAGTCTTGAAATTAATCATAGTTTAAATGAATATTTTAGAATTGGACTTTGGTGCAATTTAACCAACCCTAAAGCATTTATGTTTATTATTGCTTTATCTACTTATGTTGTTCAACATGGAAGTCCATTTATAGATGGTTCGGTCATTGTCGTTATTAGCACTATTGCTACTTTTGTTTGGTTCTCTTTAGTATCATTTATTTTTGGTAGCTATCGTGCTAGACAAATGTTTTATAGTAAACAAAGATTAATCCATATAATTTTTGGATTAATTCTACTTTATATTGCATTTAGAATAATTATGTTTTAATTGAGAGAAGAATAAATGTCCAAAATTATTGAAATAAAAGCACGTGAAATTTTAGATTCGCGCGGATTACCAACTGTTGAGGCTGATGTTTATCTAGATTCTGGAGCTTTTGGTCGTAGCTCAGTTCCATCAGGTGCATCAACTGGCTCAAAAGAAGCTTTAGAACTTAGAGATAATGATAAAAAACGCTTTAACGGTAAAGGAACACTTACTGCTGTTAATAATATTAATACGGTAATTCGTGATAATTTGTTAAATAAAGATGCATCTAATCAAACTGAAATTGATAATCTATTGATTAAGCTTGATGGAACTGAGAATAAAGCCAAATTAGGAGCTAATGCAATATTAGCTGTTTCAATTGCAGTTAGTCAAGCAATGAGTAATCATCTTAAAATTCCATTTTATCAATATATTGGTGGAACTGGTAAAAAATATATGCCAGTTCCGATGATGAACGTAATTAATGGTGGGGCACATGCCAATAATAATCTAGATATTCAAGAATTTATGATTATGCCAGTTGGTGCATCAAGTTTTAAAGAAGCCCTTCGTTACGGCTCTGAAGTATTTCATGCCTTAAAATCTATTTGTAATAGTAAAGGGTACTCCACTTCAGTTGGGGATGAGGGCGGTTTTGCGCCGAATTTAAACACTCATGAAGATGCATTAAAATTAATCCTTGAAGCAATTGATAAAGCCGGATATGTTGCTGGGCAAGATATTATGTTAGCTCTTGATTGTGCAGCATCTGAATTTTATAAAGATGGGTTATATCATTTAACTGCAGAAAATTTACATTTAACTTCAGAACAATTTACGGATTATCTGGCTAACTTAGTGGATAAATATCCGATTATTTCAATTGAAGATGGAATGAGTGAAGATGATGGAAGTGGCTGGATTTATTTAACGAAGCAACTTGGTAATAAAATCCAACTTGTTGGGGATGATATTTTTGTAACCAATAGCAAAATTCTTCGCGATGGAATTAGTAAAGGTATCGCTAATTCACTATTAGTTAAAATTAATCAAATAGGCACATTAACTGAAACGATTCAAGCAGTTGAGATAGCTAAAAATGCTAATTATACAACAATCATGTCTCACAGATCTGGTGAAACTGAAAACTATGTAATTGCCGATTTAGCTGTTGCATTAAATACTGGACAAATTAAAACTGGTTCATTATCACGCTCTGATAGGATTGCTAAATATAACCAGTTAATTAGAATCGAAGAAATGATGGGAACTAATGCCAGTTATCCAGGCCTTAGTATTCTATCTAATTTAAAAAAATAGAGGATAGAAAATGAAAATTATTACTGTACAAGAT
>CALFYC010000034.1 GCA_937952895.1 uncultured Neisseriaceae bacterium | reverse complement strand
CCAACCCACAATAAATGATTTAACAAACGAGTAAGTTCAGCAAACATTACACGAATATATTGGGCACGAACTGGCACCTCAATACCAATTAATTTTTCAATTGCCATAACATAAGCATGCTCATTACACATCATAGATACATAGTCTAGACGATCCATATAAGGTAGGGCTTGAATAAAAGTTCTGTGTTCAGAGAGTTTTTCTGTTCCACGGTGTAATAAGCCAATATGTGGATCAGCTCTTTGCACCACTTCACCATCCAACTCCAAAACCAAACGTAACACACCATGTGCCGATGGATGCTGTGGTCCAAAATTTAGTGTATAATTTTTAATTTCTGCCACTATAGTGTTCCTCACGAATAATACGTGGTGTAATTTCACGTGGTTCAATAGTTACTGGTTGATAAATAACACGTTTTTGTTCTTCATCATAACGCATTTCCATATGCCCAGATATCGGAAAATCTTTACGAAATGGATGACCAATAAATCCATAATCTGTTAAAAGTCTACGTAAGTCAGGATGATTCTCAAAAACAATCCCAAATAAATCAAAAGCCTCACGTTCAAACCAATTCAACCCATTCCAAATGTCTGTAACTGATGCAATTACTGGGAATTGATCGTTTTTAGCAAAAACCTTTACCCTTAAACGCCAATTATGTGCAACCGATAGTAAATGATATACTACCGCAAAACGTAAACCTTCATAATCATCATGATAAGTTGAATAATCCATTCCGCATAGATCTACGCATTGTTCAAATCTAGTTGCTTGATTATCTCTTAATTCTTGCATAACATTAACTAAATCATCAGCATCAACAATAATAGTCAATTCACCATGTTCAATTATACTTGATAATATTTTCGCTTGAAATAAATTCTCAAGAGTTTGCTTTAGAAGATCTACTTTTATCATTTACTCTTCCTTGCAATTGTTGACTCACGTCTAATCTTATTTTGCAATTGAATAATTCCATACATTAACGCTTCAGCCGTAGGAGGGCAACCAGGAACATAAATATCGACTGGGACAATTCGATCACATCCACGAACTACCGAATAAGAGTAATGATAATAACCACCTCCATTAGCACATGAACCCATAGAAATTACCCAACGTGGTTCTGGCATTTGGTCATAAACTTTTCTTAAGGCTGGCGCCATTTTATTGCAAAGTGTTCCAGCTACAATCATCACATCCGATTGACGAGGAGATGGGCGAAATACCGCACCAAATCTATCTAAATCATAACGAGCAGCTCCAACGTGCATCATTTCTACAGCACAGCATGCTAACCCAAATGTCATAGGCCATAACGAACCAGTTCTTGCCCAATTTATAATCTTGTCAGCTGTAGTAGTAACAAAACCTTCTTTAAATACACCTTCTATTCCCACTCCAGTGCTCCTTTTTTCCAGATGTAAATAAATCCAGCAATTAAAATCGCTAAAAATATTGTCATCACAATAAATCCATAAATCCCAAGCATTTTAAAAACCAATGCCCATGGTAATAAAAAAGCGGCTTCTAAATCGAATAAGATAAAAATAATTGCAATTAAGTAATAACGCACGTCAAACTTCATGCGTGCATCTTCAAACGCCTCAAATCCGCACTCATAAGGAGAATTTTTTGCATCATCTGGATTATTTCTACCTAAAAGTTTACCAGCAATCATTAATACCGACCCAAGAATCAAAGCAAGGAGTAAGAATATTAAGACTGGAAAATAATGACTTGCAATCATTTAGTTTTTTCTACCTCAATTAAATAATATAATAATTCTTGATAAATAATCTTTATGGTGCCGACAGTGGGACTCGAACCCACACGACCTTACGGCCACCACCCCCTCAAGATGGCGTGTCTACCAGTTCCACCATGTCGGCTAAACCTTAACCAGGAATCTGATTGGGTTTACCTTTAGCTGGAGCACTTGATACTACTTGGCTACTTACCATCTTTGTTATTGCTGGAGCAGATGACACAATAGTGGTAGATACTACTTTTTTACCATTTAAATTGGCCATTACGCCAGCATCACCAATTCTACCTTTACCAGAAACCAAGACTAAACCAAATGTAACAGCAAAGAAAATCACCGCAAAAACCGCAGTTGATCTACTCAAAAAATTCGCTGATCCACTAGCACCGAATAATGATCCAGAGCCACTACCAGAACCAAAGGTAGCACCAGCATCTGCGCCTTTACCATGCTGTAATAATACCAATACAATTATTGCTAATGCAGATACAACCTGCAAGACCCAAAGCACAATTTTAATAATTTCCATATTTATAATTTTTACTAATAAATTAATTCACTAACCAGTTGCTAAATTTAACAACTACCACAAATAGCAGTAAAATCATTCACATTAAGTGATGCACCACCTACCAAAACCCCATTAACCAGATAAGTATTTAACACGTCCACCGCATTTTTCGCAGAAACACTGCCACCATACAAAGTAGATATTCTAACATGAGGCAAATTATTTTGCATAAATTTATGTATCAAAACCATTGCCTCTTCAATCTCTGAAAGTTGTGGAATTAATCCAGACCCAATCGACCAAATTGGCTCATAAGCAATCACCAATTTATCAATTTTAGCCGTAACTAACTTTAAACATTCTAATTGTTTTAACAAAAAATCCACATAACTATTTGATTGTCTTACCTCAAGTGATTCACCAATACACAATATCGGTATAATTTGATGATTAACTGCATTCGTGATTTTTTGGACTAAGTCATTATTTTTCTCATTAAAATTTTGTCGACGTTCTGAATGACCAATAATTGAATAATTTATTCCAATTTCATGCAACATTGGCGCACTTATCTCACCAGTATACGCTCCAAAATCATCAAATTTACTTATATCTTGACTAGCTATATTAATTGGTGAGTTATGCTGTTTAAGCTTATTTATTGCAGTTATAATAAATGGATATGGAATAGCTAAAACCACATTATTTTGATTGGTAAGATTATTAGATAAATAACAATTGATATCATGATCTATTTTAGTTAAATTACCATTCATTTTCCAATTAGCTACAATCAGTTTGGTCATACAGTTACCTAAAAAACAAATTAATTATACGCAAAAACACCTCAAGGATAGATTTTATCATATACCTGAAAAGCTAAACCCGTTCAAGTATATATAAATCAATTATCTATCTTATCCAAATATTAAATTTACTAATAAGTAATTTTATAAGAATAGCATTAGTCTTTTGAAAACTATACTGTAAATTATTGAAAATAATCATTGATAATCTTTAATAAAGATGATATAATTATTTATACTAATTTTGATTAAATGTTACATTATTGAATATCAAATTTCAATAAATAGTGTAATTTTAACTCATTTGAATTAGTAACCAAAATAAGATTCAGAACAATATATTCGTTCATAATAATCATACTTTATCGTTTATAAAACTATTTTAAGGAATTTAAAATTGGCTAGTTTAAAAAACACAAAAGTGGCAGCACTGTTATTTTGTTATTCAATATTTTTAGTTGGGTGTAACTCAGGAAATACAACAATAACTAAAAACTCAATAAATAGCTCCTCAAATAATCTTAAAAGCAAAATAATACTTAAAAATGATGAAATCAAAGATGGAAAATTCATAACTTTATCAGCAGAAAAACAAAACTTTGTACAATTTAAAATTAATTCTGATGATGGTACAGTAAGTATTGACTATTTGAGCTCTGGTACTCGTAGTTTAACATGTCCACCAATTGAAGGATTTACTCCCACTGTTGCAACCCTTAATTCCAGTGGCAACGGAGTTTTAGTTCTTGATGAAAGAGGTTATGCGCGTAATATTACTTTTGACGTAGAAAATAGGACATGTAATATTGAGGTTCCAGAAGAAGGATCACTCTCAATTAATTCCACACCTGTAGCGGTAGCTGCTATTCCTAATAACGATAAACATTATGCTTCTACTATAGTCATTGATTCAGAAGGTATTGTATATCAGACAACCGATATAGACAAAAATACAGAAGTGATATTAATTGCAGGAGGGGTAACGTTTAGTCACATAATATATGATCCTTCAAAAGACGAAATTAGAATCTATGGGACGGATCAAAACGGAAGTGGGGTAATATATATTAGTCAGGATGGTGGACATACTTTTTCTTTTTCAGCGTATGGTGGTTTTAATGATGGGACAGATGTAATAAGTGCAGAAGCTAGTTTTTGTGACTATGTGCCACAACAACAACCCGGAAACACGAATCACAATAGTATGATGTACTTCATACCAGCAGAATCTCCTGCGAATTGGAAACTAGTGGATGCAGGAACAAATCAATCAATTGTTGATATAGGTGTTGTGCATAATACTTTTTTTACAGATGACAAAAAAGTGCTCACCCTTTCAGAAAATGATGAATCATCAAGCCCAATTTTTCTTTTAGCTGGTTCCGGAGGAGATATTACTCGTTCACTTAATGGAGAATCATGGAACAAAGTTCCGAATGATAGTGAAGAATCTCAAATTACAAATATACAAGATATAGCTGGTTCTGGTGGAATATTTCTTATTAATGGCACTAATTATCATGGAGAGCCGGTTATGCTCACTACTGAAAATGGTGATGTTTTTACTAATACCAACATACCTCCTTTTAATAATGTTGTGGCAGGATCTGATTTTGCTTGTGGTATAAATAATGAATCATTTCCAAATAGCACCTCTTTATACTGCTGGGGTTCAAATGAGGCCGGACAATTGGGCTATGGTAAAACCTTCAGTGTTCCATTACCTAAATTGGTCAATGATAATCTGATTTTCCAATCAGTTGCTCTTGGTGGAAAACATGCTTGTGCTTTAAAATCAATTAGTGATTTTTATGCACATGGAGGCTTATTATACTGTTGGGGTAATAATGAATATGGACAACTTGGAATTGACGAATCTGAAACTTTTATCACTACTCCAGAGCGAATTAGCGGGAATGTCTTATTTAATACTTATTCTTTAGGACGATTCCACACCTGCGCCATCTCCGAAAGTGGACAAGTTTTTTGTTGGGGAAGTAATGAGCATGGGCAACTTGGGGTTGATAAAATTAGTCAATCAAATATCCCTATTTTAGTTAGCAGTAAAGCACATTTTAAAAGTGTTGCTCTTACTAAAAACACTAGTTGTGCTATTACTGAGAGTAACTCTGCTTTGTGCTGGGGGTCTAATAGGTATGGACAATTAGGGGTTGGAAATGTTGGTGTTGATTATTACACCCCAACATTGATACCTAATTATAACTTCTATTTTATATCATCTGGGACTGGCAATCATATATGTGGCATAACACCAAATGGAGGGGCTTATTGCTGGGGAGATAATCGATATGGGCAACTTGGGATTGGTTCATCAAGTAAGGTGCCCGCTGATACTCCACAACATATACCAACCCGGACTAAATTGACTTATATAACTGCAGGTTTACAACATACATGTGCTCTAGACCACAATGGATATGCATACTGTTGGGGTAACAACCAATATGGTCAATTAGATAGCTTTGAATCTAGCATATTATCACCACCAGCTGCCCCAATCATGGTTGATGGAAAATATCCCACTTGGTCAAGTATTACTGCTGGAGATTTCTTTACTTGTGGCGTTATTAATAAAGGTCATTTGCTTATTAGTGGTAGAACATACTGTTGGGGTAAAAATGACAAAGGACAACTTGGAGATAACTCCAGAATTGACCGTAACGCTCCAGTTTGGATTAATTCATATAC
The DNA here is from genome assembly GCA_937952895.1 of uncultured Neisseriaceae bacterium. Lineage (GTDB taxonomy): Bacteria > Pseudomonadota > Gammaproteobacteria > Burkholderiales > UBA11063 > Aquella. The sequence goes on along the minus strand of CALFYC010000034.1, from coordinate 12,352 downwards.
CAATGAAAGTAACTAACATACTTTAATTTGCGTTTATCTGGGGTTATAAACTTTATATAGCCTCAGATAATATTCAATATGAGACTTAAGTGGAATAATAAAATATGTCTCTTATGGTTAATTAGCAATTAATAAATACTACTTAAAAAATTAGCTCAAACACACATTATTATGAAGAATATCCATATATCTAAAAATGATATAATAACTCCATGAATATACATATTATATTAAAGGATTTAAATTTTTATGCAAAATAATATACTCTTTGAAATGTTACCATTAATTGCTTTCTTTGTAACTTACTATATTAGTAAAAATTTATTTCTAGCAACTGGAGTATGCATTGCTGCAAGTTGGTTACAATTGCTATTTTGCTATTTCAAATTCAAACACGTAAATAAAAATACTTGGATTAGCACCATTTTAATTACAATTCTTGGCGGGTTAACTATTATCCTTCACAATAAAACCTTTGTAATGTTAAAGCCAACAGTATTATTCTGGATACTTGGAATTTCAATGCTAATTGGTCAATTAGCAAATAAAAATGGGATTAAAATAATGTTATCTCGTGAAATACAACTACCCGATTCTGTTTGGCAAAAATTAAATATCGCTTGGGCAATCTTTTTTATTGTTTTAGGAATTTTAAACCTTTATATTGCATTTCATTTTTCTGAATGGTTGTGGGTAAAATTTAAAGTATTTGGTACTTTAATCCTAACAATAATTTTCACGATAGTAACAGTAATTTACATCTTTATTGAACAAAAAAAATCACATCATACGAAATCATCTAAATATGATTAATGGTCATGTAGCTAAAAAACGCTTTGGTCAAAATTTTCTGCACGATCAATACGTAATTGAACAAATAGTTGATGCAATTGATCCAAAAATGGGCGAATTATTAGTTGAAATAGGTCCTGGACTTGCGGCATTAACTAGACCACTTTTAAAAAAAATTCAACCACTTCACGTGGTAGAGATTGATCGAGATATTATTAGCTATTTAAATAATCAATTCAATAATGAATTGATTATTCATGCTACAGATGCTTTAAAATTTGATTATTCATTCTCACAAAAATCAATTCGAGTAATGGGCAATTTGCCTTATAACATATCAACTCCTTTATTATTTCATTTAGCTAATTTTACCAACATTAAAGATATGCATTTTATGCTACAAAAAGAAGTCGTAGATCGTATTTGTGCTAAAAATAGCACGAGTGATTATGGCCGTTTATCAGTAATGCTACAATATAAGTTTAATTGTACTAAACTATTTGATGTAGCTAAAGAAAGTTTTGATCCAATCCCTAAGGTTGAATCTGCAATTGTTCGAATTACACCTAAAGATAAAATTTTTTGGCAAGATATCAATGCACAAACTCTAAATAATGTTGTTAAAGCAGCATTTAACCAAAGACGTAAAACCATCAGTAATAGTTTAAAAAATATTGTTCCACTAGATTTACTAGAAAGACTTGGATTAGATCCTAAATTACGTGCTGAAAACTTAAGTGTGCAAAACTTTATCGATATTACAAAACTACTCAATTGAAAATTATTGCATGTATAGAGAATATATGGCTTAAATTAACAAGAATTGATAATAATCAAGAGATCAATATTCATTATAAGGTGATAGGTAAAGGCGAACTTATTATTTTTCATGATGGTAATGGAAATTCAATTAATAATTGGTATAATTTAGATTTTACAGATTCATTATAACAAAATTATCAATTAATTTTAATTAACTAGCCCACTTTTAACCTGGGCTAGTTATTTAATTAAATCTTAATAGCCGATTAATCCTGTCAAATTTATGCCATTAAATAAAGAAGCTTTAGTCCAATGGTCTCCATCTAATGAATACAAAACTAATCCATTTTGTCCAACTGCAACAAATTGGCCATTTGCATAGCTAACAGCTTCAAGGATAGTATCATTAAAAATTCCATGAGGCATTATTTCAGCTTCCCAGTTTAACCCATTAATTGAACTTAGAATTATTGGTGGGTGTTGACCATCCAGACTAATTCCAACAGCGATAAATTTACCATTACCATAAGTAACGCCCCTTAAACTACTGTCTGGCAAAATATTACTTTCAACAGTCCAATCAATACCATTTGTGGAAACTAAAACTACAGAATTCGATTCAAAATCACCAACTGCAACAAATTTACCATCTCCGTAGGTTATGTTATAAATTTTACCATTAAAATTCGTTGATTCCGCTAACCAGCTAGCACCAGCAACGGATATCAATGCTTGTCCAGCATTATTAATTGCAACAAATTTATTATTCCCAAAAGTTATTGCTTGAATTGGAGAAGATCCATCTACACCACTTGAACTAGTAGTCCAATTTACTCCATTATCATCTGAAACTAAAATTGTATTTAAATCACCAACTGCAATAAATTTCCCATTCCCAAAAGTAACCGCGTATAGTGACGCTGAAGCTGATTTGGAACTCCAGTTAACGCCATCCATTGACGTCATTATATGACCACCTGAATTAGTTTCACTACCACCAACAATCACAAACATACTACCATTATAAGCAACTCCAGAATTATAATCTGAAAACACAAATGATTCCGTAGTCCAATTAGTACCGTTACTTGAACTAAAAACATAACTTAAATATGATTCTAATGCTAATCCAGTATATGAGTAAAATGTTCCATTAACGTAATTAATATTATAAATATTTTGGTTGCTTTCACTAATAGAAGATATGGTATTCCAAGTAATCCCATCTGATGATTGTGAAATTAAGGAATTACCCGAATCAGTTTGTCCTACAGCTACAAATAAATTAGTTCCATTTGTTGCAATAGAATTAAATTCTCCTAAAACACCACTTGACTCACTCTGCCAAGTCAAAGTATCCTCAGAAGTCAAAACTGATGCATTACTATCAGTCAAATTTTCTCCCACTACTACATATTTATTTTCAGAATAAGTAGCCCCATTAAGAATATTATTTACAAACTCACTTGATGTAACATTAGTCCAATTAGAAGCATCTGTTGAAACTAATAATTCACCATTATGACCTAAACTATCTTGACCAACTAATATAAATTTCCCATTCCCAAAAGTCACGCCATTAATAGCCCCTCTGGATTCAGGAGAAGTATTAACCCAATTAATTCCATCGGTTGAAGTCAAAACTAGAGCATTTGAAGCAATATCTTCAACCCCATCTCTACCAACTGCAACAAAAATATTATTTGCATAAATCACTTGAGAAAATACACTATCCTCAAGTGTTCCACTAGATTCAAGATTCCAATTAACACCATTGGTTGAAGTTAAAATAACGCTAGTATTGTTTATCCCATACCCACCAACTGCAACAAATTTACCATTACCATATATTATATTAGTTAAAGTTGCGTTTGTTCCTGATGACTCAATTTGCCAACTAATACCATCATTTGATACTTCAATTACCCCATCATCACCAACCTCAACATACTTATTGTTTCCATAAGCACTAGAATATATAGGTGCTTGACTAAATCCAACGTTGGATAATTGATTTGAGCTATTTAATGTATTTATTAAATTATTCTGACCTGTTATTACAAAATTTGTTCCACCATTTGAAGCGCTACTACTACCACCACAATTTGTTAAAAACATGATTAAGCCACAAAAGAAAAGGTTTGAACATATATTTTTTAGGTTTTTTCTTATTCTCATATTTATCTCCAACAAAAATCTTTTTTATTATAACCAATACTAACAAAAACTTTCAACCTAAATATTTAGGAGCAGTAAATATTTCGGAATATTTTTTATATATTTAAACTTTATCATAATCATAAATTAACACACATAACTGGCTAGCATTGAAATTATTTTCATACCATTTGTTCAAATTTACTTATAAATACTATTCATGAGTGTATCAGTTTCCCGCATTTTGTTATCAAAAGTTTCTTACTCAAACTTAGACACTGCATATCATTCAACAATTTCTTTTTTATATAAGCTTATAGTGTAAAATATCAACTTAAATCTAAATACTTCAAATATTTTATTATTTTTTTAACTTTCATTTAAATAGGATTTATTATGTTTATTGTCAATTTAAAATATGTTGCCCAATTAGATATTGTAGATAAGCATATAGAAGCTCATAGAAAATGGTTAGATACCATGTATGTACAAAATAAATTTCTCTGTTCCGGACCACAAAACCCCAGAATAGGTGGCATTATTGTAGCAATTACCACTGATGTTAATGAACTAAAAGAAATTTTAAGGCATGATCCTTATAATATAAACCATATAGCAGAATATGAAATTACTGAATTTCATGCTTTAAAGCAACATCCTATTTTAAAAGAATTATCTATCAAATAAATTTGATGCGCAAAATGCAAAAATATTCTGGTAGCCCAATTAATTAGCGAATTTGATCAGAAAAGTAGAAATTTATTAGATAATTAATCAGGAGATCATTTATTATGCATCCAAAAGGTAGCTGTAATTGTGGCAGCATAAGTTTTGAAATAACTGCCCCAATTAAAAAAGTAGTCAATTGTCATTGCAATTTCTGTCGGCGAATGAATGGTTCCTCATTTTCTACTTATGTTATAGTTAGTGAGACTGATTTTCAGATACTATCCGGTAATTCTAATCTTAAACACCACGAAGTTTCACAAAATGGCACAAAATTTTTTTGCAATAATTGTGGCTCACCTATTTTTAATAGAAACTCAAAATTTCCTGGATTAAATATTATATATTTAGGTATTCTTGATAATCCATCTTTATATAAACCTCAAGTAAATATTTTTTGCGATACAAAGCTTGGGTGGGTAGATGATATTTCCAATATAGACAGTTTTATACAAACCGTAGTTAAATAAATCAAAATAAGTATTAAAATGGCACCAATTTTACTTAGTGCCATTTTACAAAATAAATAATCTATTCATCTTCAGAATCAAATTTTGACTCATCTGATCTTTTGTTATTACCTTTATTTGTAGTTTCGCACTCTTTATCATCATAACCTTTATTATGATTATTTATATTAGCCATCTTAAATCTCCTTACAAAATATATTATTTAGAATTTATTACTCTAAATATATTTCTGCTTAATTTTATTTCATTGTACAACCTTATATTAAATCTCAATTAAAGTTTTCTAATTTTACTCGTTCAAAATGATAAGTTTTATTGTTAATCATTCTTATTAGAAAATTTAATTTTTGGTTTAATATCAAAGAATAATTTAATTTATTCTTCTGACGTAATATTGATACAAATGTTATCTTTTGTCTAATAAAATCTAAACCGAATTAATTAGTGGAAACATTGTATGGTATATAAAGGGCATCAAATCTAACTAGTTCCCCCTGATTAAGCTTTGTTAAATTAGCCATGCATAAGCATGGCTAATTTACACTAATCATTAGATAATAAGCATTATAGATCATCTGCCAAATTCTCTAAGTCCATTATAATTCATTAAATCTTCAAACCGACTTTGATCTACCGCAAATTGCCCCAATAGTACTTGCGATTAAGCTTAATAAAAATGCAACGAATATTGCCATAGATGCTTTACCTAAATTAGAGGTTGCTTCATTAGTTGTTTGATTATTAATAGTTTCATCAGAAGCAGCTGATTGTGGTGTGTCTGCATTTGTAAATTGGGATGTTGCCGGGATAGTTTTTTGCCCTACTGTAGCAATACTACTTTTAACAACATTAGATGGTCCACCAATAATAGCACCTGAGACTGTCATCGTTGACATAACTGTAATTAAAAGAGCTAGAGACCAAACTAAAACTCCGTGTAGAGCACGGGTTCTTGCACAATTAATAAAACTTACCTTACCAGTAATAAAACCAGCAACTGCCATTGCAAATATCCCAGTTAGTGAAAGCCAAATTATTGAGCCAACACCCGTTTTAAATAAACTACTTGCTGACATATCAAGACTGGCTAGACCAAGTCCAATTCCTAAAAAATTAAGCAACACCTCTAAGCTTAAAGCAATCAATGTTCCTACAAAAATTGGTTTCCAAGTAATATTTTCTCTATTTAAATTTATTTCATGAGTAAATGCATTCATAATTTTTTCCTTATTAAAAATAATTTATTAATTTAAGTTAATAAGGCTAAAATTTAACAAATAATATCAATCTGTTCAAAAAAGTTCTTTACCTAAAATTGTACCCCAAAAAATTCGCTATTTACTAATAAGAGTTTGCTCTTTAATTATATAATAATTATCAATTGGCAGCTCTTTTACAAAATGTGCCTCATGACAAACCAGAATAAACCCACCTGGATACAATTTTAAAACTTGAGATAAGTGATTTTTTGTTTCTAAATCAATATTATTAGTAACTTCGTCTAAAATCAATAATTTTGGTGGTTTTGCTGCAATTAAAGCTAAATTTAAACGTACTTTCTCACCACCTGAAAGTAATTTAACTTTCAAATTGACTTCTTCATTTTTTCGTAATAAAAACCTATTTAAATGATTGCGGATTTCTGCATTTAACCAATTCGGGACTAATTTTTGCATTAATTCTATTGCAGATAAATCTTCGTCTAAATTAGAGTAATGCTGATCAACATAACCAATACAACTAATATCAGGACAATTCCAAATTCCAGTTTTATTAATTCCGGGATCATTTAAAATTGCCTTCAACAAAGTTGATTTACCAGATCCATTATTTCCCTCTAAAACAATTTTCTCTGAAGTTTTAATCTGTATATTTATATTATTTAAAGTTGTTTCATTATTATTTAAATAACCACATGTTCCATTATCAATAGTTATAATGAAGCTATTAGGATTGCTATAGCTTACATTCAAATCAAATTTTGGAATAATAACTTCTGGAATATATAATTTTTTTAAACCTTCCATTGCATCTTGGCGATTTTGTTCAATCTGCTGTTTATTTTTGCCAGTAGTAATCTCTGCCCGACGAGCTTTAGCACCACTAGTTATAGTTGGCCATTTACGTTCTTTAATATGCTTTTCACCTTGTTGACGACTATTTTTAGCACGTTTTTGTTCTTGCATTAAGCTTTGATGTGCTTGTTTTTTCTCATACTTTAATTCTTGCACTTTACTAAGTAAATTATTTTGTTCGTTTTTATATTGATACATATAATCATGATATGAACCATTAAATTGATGGATTTCTTCATTAACCATATGCCAAATTGTATCGATATAATTGAGTAATTCAAGATCATGAGTAATTGTAATTAAAGTCCCTTGATAACGTCTTAAAAAACCAAATAAAGCTTCACGATTATGAGTATCAAGATGATTCGTTGGTTCATCTAATAGTAATAGGTTTGGATTTAATCCAACTATTTTACTTAACTGTTTATTAAATCTTTGTCCACCACTTAATTCATCATCATTACTCATAATTAACTGCGGAATATAACCTAAAATCACATCTTCTGGAATAGTTATAGATCCTTCATCACAAGTTAGATTTTTAGCAATAAGCTTAATTAAATTAGATTTACCGCACCCATTACGGCCAATAACTCCAATTCTCGAACCATAATAAATTTGAGTGGTAAATGGCTTACTTAAACAATACTTATTCTGAAAATTAATAATTAAATCGTTGATTAAAATTGGCTGATGTTGGATATACTGCATATTCTATATCTTTCTACTAATAAATAACTAGATTAATATAATTATATTAACTAGACTTTATTTAAATTAAAATTATTGAAATTGAATAATAACTCGGATAACGAGTCTTATCGATAAGTTGTAATTTAAGCAGAAATAGCAGTATTCATTTTTGTTTGCACCTAAAATAGGTAATAATATAGGAATTATAACATAAACTGAGTAATTCAATAAGTAATTTAACTTTATGGTAGTGTCTCAGTTTCAGAAATCTATATTCTATCATCAAAGGATTATCATTCAAACTGAGACACTAACAACTTTATTCTTAATTTATGTCTAAATAGAATAGCTATTGTTGGTTTATAAAAACCGCAATTGATTCAACATGTGAAGTGTGTGGAAACATATTCATAACTCCAGCATGAATTAATTTATAACGATGCTCATGAACCAAAGTATTTGCATCTCTTGCGAGTGTTGCTGGATTACATGAAACATATACGATTAATGATGGCGCAATCTCTGGAGTAATTGCAGCAACTAATTCTTTAGCTCCATCTCTAGGAGGATCAATTAACCACTTATCAAATTTACCCAAGCTAGCTAATGATTCTGCATTAATTTGAAATAAATTCATAGGCGAAAAATCTGTTTTATCAGCTAAGTTATTGTGTAAGGCATTTTCTAAAGCACGCCTAGTTAGAGCTTCACTACCTTCTATTCCTTTTACATGTTTAGCTAATTTAGCAATAGCTAAAGTAAAATTACCAATTCCACAAAAGAAATCACAAACAATATCATTTTCATTCAAATTAAGTAATCGAATTGCTTGATCTACCATTTGTTGATTAAGTTCTGGGTTTACTTGAGTAAATTCAGTTGGATAGAATTGAATTTCAATTTGTGATTTTGGTAAAGTATAACTAAGCATTGGAGCACTAATTGGGTAAAATGGATAACAACTATCTGGACCTTTTGGCTGTAGCCATATTTGAATTGGATGTTCTGTTGTTGAAGATTTATCAATAAATTCTTTAATATAATTTTCATCAGCTAAAGATAAATTTTCCATTACTCGCAACACTAAAACACTAATTTGATCTCCTATTGCAACCTCTATTTGCGGGATACGATCTTTAATGGATAATTTAGTTAAAAGCGCCCTTAGTTCTGGAATTAAATCAGAAATATGCTTAGGTAAAATTAAACATTCATGAATATCTGCAACGTAAGATGAGGCTTTTTCATGAAAACCAACTAAAGCGCCACCTTTTTTTTCCACATAACGAGCAGATAAGCGTGCCCGATGACGATAACCCCAAGATTTACCTAAAATAGGTGGCAAAATATTAGCCACATCAACTCGTCCGATATGTTTTAAGTTATCTAATAAAACTTTTTCTTTATTTCTTACTTGAGCATTAAATTCTATATGTTGAATTGAGCAACCACCACATATCTTAAAATTTGGACATTCAGGCTCTATTCTATCCTTACTTGGTTCAATAATTTCAACGATGCGTGCTAAATCAAATTTGGGCTTTGTTTTATAAATTTCAATTAATACTTCTTCATCAGGTAAAACATCGGGAATAAAAACAGTTTTACCATCCACTCTAGCAATACCTTTACCTTCAGCATCAATTGATTCAATAGTAACTTTAATTTGTGGTATATTATTATTCGACATGACTAGCCTGTTCATCAGCATGATAACTAGATCTAACCAATGCTCCTACTGCAGCATGCTTAAATCCCAAAGAATAGGCAAGTTCTTCAAATTCTTTAAATTTATCTGGGTGCATATAGCGGACTACCGGAGTATGATGCTTGGATGGTTGTAAATATTGTCCCAATGTCAACATATCGATATTATGTTCGCGCATATCTTTTAAAACTTGAGTTACTTCATCATCAGTTTCACCAAGGCCTACCATAATCCCTGATTTGGTCGGCACTGATGGACATAATTGTTTAAATTTACTCAGTAAAGTTAACGAATGTAAATAATCAGATCCTGGACGAATTTGTTTATATATTCTAGGTGCTGTTTCTAAATTATGATTTAATACATCTGGTGGATTAGTTGCTAATATTTCTAAAGCTTTATCTAACCTTCCCCTAAAATCTGGAACTAAAATCTCAATTCGTGTTTCAGGACTTAATGCTCTAATCTCTTTAATACACTCTACAAAATGAGCAGCTCCACCATCGCGCAAATCATCTCGATCAACGCTAGTAATTACCACGTATTTTAATTTAAGAATTTGCACTGATTTAGCTATTTGTTTAGGCTCATTCGAATCTAAGGGATTTGGTCTACCATGACCTACATCACAAAAAGGGCATCTTCGAGTACAAATATCACCCATTATCATAAAAGTAGCGGTGCCTTTACTAAAACACTCTCCAATATTTGGACAACTAGCTTCTTCACACACTGTATGTAATTTATTTTCTCTAAGTAAACTTTTAACTGAATTGAATTTTTCACCAGTAGGTAATTTAACCTTGATCCATTCTGGTTTTTTTAGTGGTTCGGCTAAAGGTACAATTTTGATAGGAATACGCGCAGTCTTATTTGAGTCGCGATGTTTGACCCCTTGACTATTATCAATTATCATTTTAACTCTACTTTTAAAAAGACATAATTACCTAAGGATGTAATTATAACAGAAATAACTTATCAATAAATTAAACCATTTAACCAATTTAATGGATGAGTTTACAAATTTTGGATATTAATTTTTGGTAGGAAGTATTGGATTCGAACCAACGACCTCTACGATGTCAACGTAGCGCTCTAACCAACTGAGCTAACTTCCTATTAACACTTATTGAGACTGAAGTATATTAAATACTATACTTTGATTCTCAGTCACTGTAAAAGTAATTGGCGCAAATGGTTTATACTTAGTCTTGTTACTTGGTATTAGGTTAACCGTTACACGATCACCTTTGACAAACTTAAATGTTGCATTTAATAAGACATTTGGCACATTTTCTGTTAATGTTTCTCGATTAAATTTATAACCTAAAGCATCAGTAAATACCAATTCTACGCTATCATGCTTATCTAATCCAACAATTTCAAATATTTCACTAACTAATTCTGGTTCAATTTTAGTAGCTTCAATTGGACCTACTTCACTTATGTGATTTTCAATAACTTCAAATTTATGTAATGGAAAATTATAGTATTTACCACTACCTGCATCAGCAACTCCGTTAATCTCTAATAGGCAATCACCAACTGGCACATCATAAATAATTCCTTGGTAGGAGTCTTTATTAAAAAGACTAGCACTACTATATTTATCTTGATAATGAGCAACCATTGGAATTTCACCAAACAAAGATGACTCTGGATTAACTACACTAACTTTAAAACTTCCTGTTCCAGTTGGACTTGGTGATAATCTAATATTAATATCTTGAACTTCACCAGAATCTAACTGAATAAATTTCTCTGCATTTGAAAAAGTTGCTTGAACTTGTTTGGGTAACCCAGATAGTGAAACCACATATTCCCCAGGATTTAAATGTTCAAATTTATATATTGTTTTTCCATCTTTATCATTAGTAATTGTTTGATTTTCATAAAAATTTCCACCCTGACCATAAATATGGAGGGTAAAACTACAAGAATTAGCTGTATGACATACAGAATTTAAATCAGTTGTATCTAGGATTACATTTAAAGTTGAATTATGAGTGGGCGTTTGTCCAGTTACAGATAATCTAAAATTTTTAGCATCTGATCCAATAGCTTCACTTTTATAAGAATAGGTAAAATGTGCTAAATTTGCTGCATTTAATACAGCTTTAGTATTTAGAGTAGTCATAATATAATTTGCTCTACTTGCTGAAGTTGTATACACACTTGAATCCGTTTCTCCTTGAGCTAGAGATACTCCACTTATATAATTTACACTTAAATTTTGTGGATGTAATGCAATACTGCGGTTCACTGAAGAATAAGTTATCTGTAAGCCACTTAAATTTTGTGAAGTACTACAATTATTTATTAAATCAAATTCACCAACAACTGAATTACCGCTTTTATCTGGTTCAGCAATAAAATTTACAACTTTTATGCAAGGAAACCCAATGGATTTTGAACTGGTAACAAAATATGGAGTTGCATATTGTTGTTTATTATTATAATCATAACTAATAGTATTGGCTGAAGGCGATGGTGGAGTAACGCCACTTCCAGTACTTCCTCCACCTCCTCCTCCGCCATTACATGACACAAGAAGAAGAAGAAATAAAGATATTAATAAACGAAATAGAAAATGAGGCTAAAGATGAGAAAATTGTTTATGCGAAGATCATTCGAGAGCTTTTATATCCTCTTGATCCTGCTAATGAATCAATGGCTGGCAGCCAGCACAACGAATTTAATGGGCCCTGAGCCTAAATCGTTTTGGAAATGTCCCATCTGTTTATTAATTCTTCGGCAAGGAAAGCGTTTCCATGATTGACCTGCGCTGGATACCGGTGGCACAAGTCCTGGCCGCAATTTGTTTTGGTCGCAAAGGTGCCGCGGGTTGGTGATCAACAGGACGTCCGCGACGTCGTTTTCTTGATTAGCAAGGTCTGCGGTGGCGATATGAGCTGCGGAACAGAGGCCGGCCAAAACGATCCGCGACTGGGCCATCCGCTGATTGGCAG
>CALFYC010000033.1 GCA_937952895.1 uncultured Neisseriaceae bacterium | reverse complement strand
ATAAATTAATAAGTCTTTTAGATTCAAGCTATGATTCAACTTACAGAAATTTGGTTCAAAAATAATGTAATTTATATTGAAAGTTATAAATAAAACATATAGGAGTAGTTGATATAACAACAATTGGGGTATGTATTTGTGCTAATGATGCTTTAGGTCAGCCAATAACTTGATTACAATTACCACGGGGCTGATTACCATGGTTATATAAATGAAATTAAAGTAAAATATATTAATTTATGCTTTACTATATATAATCAACTTAGGTAGCGGAATTTTTAATTATAATAATTTAGCAAGTTGTTTTGCAAAATAAGTAATAATGATATCAGCGCCAGCACGCTTGATTGCTGTAACACTTTCTATGATGACTTTATCTTCATCAATCCAACCTTTTTCACTTGCTGCTTTGATTTGTGCATATTCAGCACTAACTTGATAAGCACCAAGAGGCATATAAGGAAATTGTTGTTTGATTCGATAAATAATATCTAAATATGCTAAAGCGGGTTTTACCATTAAAATATCAGCACCTTCGTGAATATCTTGAATTGCTTCATGGATTGATTCATTACTATTTGCCGGATCCATCTGATAAGTTTTACGATCCCCAAATTTTGGGGTTCCTTCAGCGGCTTCACGAAATGGTCCGTAGAATGAGGAAGCATATTTCACAGAATAGCTAAAAATTGGCAAATGTTCAAACCCGTTAGAATCAAGTGAATCTCTAATGGCCCCAACCATTCCATCCATATTACTACTAGGCGCTAATATATCAGCCCCAGCTTTTGCATGAATAATAGCTTGCTTTTGTAATATTTTTAAAGTTTCATCATTATTAACATCCATACATCCAGTGTGGTCATCAACTGGACCACAATGTCCATGACTGGTGTATTCACAGCAACAAATATCACTAATTACTAATAATGTAGGAGCAATTTTTTTAATTAAGTGGATTGCTGATGGAATAATACCATTGGGGTTATATGCATCAGATCCAGTATCATCTTTATGTGATGGGATACCAAATAATAAGACTGCAGGGATTTTTAAATTTACTATTTCACGAATTTCTTCTTCGAGTTTACTTAATGGTATTTGGAATACCCCAGGCATACTAGAAACGGGAATTTTATCTCCATCAGACCCTTTAATGAATAATGGGTAAACAAAATCATTAATATTTAATTCAGTTTGACGAACTAAATCGCGAACTTTGGAATTATAGCGTAAACGTCTTAAACGAGTTTTAGGGAAGTGTGACATTTAAAAGCCTTTATTACACATAAAGTTAAAATTAATTAGTATATTCTAAAATTGAGTATACAGGAAAGCCATTTTTACGAATAATGTTACTTCCATTTAAATAAAGTAAATCATTAACTACGGCACACTCAATAACATTACCACCTAATTTCTTAATTAATTTACAACCAGCAAGCATAGTTCCTCCAGTAGCAATTAAATCATCAACTAAAATCACATTATCGTTTTCTTTAATTGCATCAGCATGAATTTCAACAGTAGTAATATCACCATATTCCAAAGTATAACTTTCAGAAAAAGTTACGCACGGTAATTTACCTTTTTTACGAATTGGCACAAAGCCCAAATTCAATTTATAGGCAATCACTGGACCGAAAATAAATCCACGTGCATCAAGTCCTGCAACTACATCAATTTTTTTATCTTTATAGCGTTCAACTAAAATATCAATTGTTTTATGAAAAGCTTCTGGATTTTGTAATAAAGTAGTTATATCACGAAATACAACACCAGGTTCTGGCCAATTTGGAATAGTGCGAATCGAGTTACTAATAAACTCTAGATCTTCAGCTTTAGGAGTGAACATGTGTAATCCTTATAATTATTTATTTAATTCATGAATAACACGATTGAATAACTGTAGGTTATTCAGATCATGCATTCTTATATAATCTATGTGCTTAATTAAATTAGCTGCAATTAAACTAGTCGGTAAATCACGCTCATGAACAGGTATATCTAAAATATGGCTATGAAACCATTTACGTGAATGCCCAATTAATATTTCATTTGGAATATCATAAAATCTGGTTATATTATTTAAAATAAACCAATCTTGAGTAGCATTCTTACCAAATCCAATTCCTGGATCAAAGATAACTTGGCTTAGATTAATTCCTAAGCTATCCATTTTATCAATTAAGTTATTCATCCAATCATGAATAACTTTAATTGGGTCTAATTTTAAATCAATATAAATACTTTTATCAGTTGGAATCGTTAAACTATGGGTTCCAATGTATTGTTTATTATTAGATATACATTCTTTAACTAACTCTAGGGGAAGTATTCCTGATACATCATTAATAATATCAATATCTAAATTAAGTAGATACTCTACAGTACCGATATGATAAGTGTCAATGCTAATTAAGAAGTTATGTTGTTGTTTAAGTTTAATAATTTCTGGTAGAATTGTTTTTAATTGTTTAATTTCATGTTCTACACTATGGACTGTGCCTACATAGCGAGTTGATTCAACTCCAATATCAATAACTGAAGCACCTAAAGATAGTTGTTCTAATATTCTGGAATAAGCAAGTTCGGGTTTATTATATTTACCACCATCAGAAAATGAATTATGATTATAATTAAGAACTGCAACCAATTCTGCAAGATGATCAAAAGTTCGAGTAATTGTTATATCGTTGTATTTTAAAATTCGCCCATTATTACCCAAAATAGAGTCAGATTCAAATTGAATAAATTGAGTGTTTTGGTCAATTTCAGAACTACCCCAAGCTATAATTCGCTGTTCTAAAATTGAACAGCTATTAAAGTCTAGAATACTCAAATTGGAGTGATGGATAACATCTAAGTGAGCTGATTTCACAATTAAATAAAGAGTATTATCAATCAGATAGATTGAAGAACGTTTAATATTTAACAATCGATTTTGTCTAAACCACAAACGAATTGAACGCTTACTATGACTTTTGATTAAATATATTTTCATTATTTAGATTTTAAAAATATTAAGCTATTAATGAGATGTATTAATATAGAAATTATAGTGTATTTTACGCTAAATATGCCACAAGATTTATAGAAATAAATTCTTGTGACATATTTTATTAATAGTTTAATTAGAAATAGGCTGAGGGCTAGTATAATAATTGGTTATTTTATTTGCCATCCAGCCATGATCATCAAAAGTGCAAGTTGAACTAGGCCAAATTGAAGTTGC
>CALFYC010000032.1 GCA_937952895.1 uncultured Neisseriaceae bacterium | reverse complement strand
TTGTATCAGGATTGTATACTAGAAAATTAGTCAGCCCAGATGTTGAAGATGATGGGCTACCATTAGGGTTTACAATAATATCCCCATCAACACCAATACTTAATGAATTAGCTTGACGATCTATTCCAATTGCTCTATCAATTCTTCCATCATGCACCCTAAACAATGATGATCTATCAAACTGTTGCCCTATTAATGACCCTAGAATATAAAATGATGCTGAGTCTTCATGATAAATTACATCCCTTATATTGTAGTCTAACAATCCGCGTAAAATTACTGGTCTATTAAACTGCCCAGCAACTTGACTACCTATATAAACTGAATTATTAGCAACAATGATGTAGCGATAAGTCAATTCATCGGAATCTACACCATAAGCAAAAGCAGTTGCTAGGGAGTCTCTAGGTATTACTTGATCAAACAGATTTGTCCAAATAAATTGTTGATCAAGCTCATCAAATTCAATCGTCCACAATTGACCTATATCTGTTACAAGAAGTATAGAATTAGGAATATCAGTTGCAGCAGCAGCAACTGGACGAGAACTACCCAACACCTCCATAGGCAACGGTATTTGATTAATACCTTGTTCACTAAATCCAAGACCACAATCATTAGACCTAAATACGAAAAAACCATCCAATGCAGGGATCTCCCTTTCCCCATCAATGCCATTATCTTTTAAAGCATTTTTATTAATTACATTTGAGAAGATTTTTTGCTCAGTTTTATTGGAAATATTATTTATTTCACTACCAGAATTACAACTTAATAAAATTACTAAAGAATACATCAATAAAAGTAATTTTACATTTTTTAATAACTTAACTTTCATGTAAATATCTTTCAAAGATTAAGCAATATTGAATAACATATATAATTGATATGTTAAATATTAATAATTAATTTCGGGAAATTAGATTAATTTTTCTATATATTTTTTAAATTTTATCATATTCGAGAATGCTTAGGAAGATTTTTTAAGTTTATATAGCTGACTTATCTTTAGAAATTACTTTTATTGTTTATATAATAGAAGTAATTTCGGTTTTTTATGGATAGTATATATGATAAAATTTAGCTTTATATGGGTTAATTAAAATATTCAAAGGGTTAGATTATGAAATTAGCTGGTAAAACCGCTTTAATTACTGGTGCGTCTAGTGGAATTGGCAAAGCAGTTGCATTAGAACTTGCAAGTCTTGGAGCAAATATTATTCTTGCCGCAAGAAGAATTGATTTACTTGAAAAATTAAAACATGAGTTGATTGATAAATATAAAGTTGATAGCATAACTATACAACTTGATGTTTCAAAATTAGATCAAGTCAAAATAGCTATTAATAATTTATCTAATAAATGGCAAAATATAGATATTTTAGTTAATAATGCCGGCTTAGCACTTGGTTTATCTGGTTTGCAAGATGGTGATATTGATCAATGGAATACTATGATTGATGTCAACCTCAAAGGTTTACTATATGTAACTCGCACAGTGCTCCCAATTATGATTAAAAATAATTGTGGACATATTGTTAATATTGGCTCAACTGCAGGACATGATAGCTATTTTGGGGGTAATGTATATTCAGCAACTAAACATGCCGTGAGATCACTTAGTAAATCACTACGGATTGATTTACTTGGTAAGCCAATCCGTATCACAGAAGTAGATCCTGGTGCCGTTGGTGGCACTGAATTTAGTATAGTGCGTTGGAATTCGAAGGAAAAAGCCGAAGAATTTTATTCTGAATTTAACGCTTTAGCTGCGGAAGATATTGCTGAAACTGTATCATTCTGTCTTACTCGAAAACCGCATGTTAACATATCTGAAGTTGTAGTTTGTTCAATTGATCAAGCTTCAGCTAACCATATTAACCGTAAAAATAAACTACCTAGTGCAACTTTTAGTCGCCATAAAGAAGACTAAAATATTAGCTAGCAATTTTCTTTAATCACATTTGAAATAACTTCAGCTGGATCAATGCCATCAGACATTGCCTGACGCATGATATATGTATTATGCGTTTGCCCATCTAAAACAATTTTCCTACATTTATTACCTTGTTGCTTTAATTGTAAATAGAAGGCTTCAGAATCACTTCGTAACCCGTCATATTCACCAACTATTACTGTGGCATTAGCTAGATGAGCTAAATTTTTGGAATAATATGGTGAAAACAAAGGATCTTTATATTGACTTTCCTCAATTCCCCATAATTTATAAATATAATTACTAATTCCGTCCGCACGTTTACAAATTTGATCTTCTTTTTCATAGATAACATAATCATGGTTAGATTCAGCCAAATCATATGCTCCATTTAATAATATTTGGTGAAATACTTTAAATTCATTTTTCTGATAAGCAAGTTCTGAAATAACTGCAGCACAATGTGCACCAGAACTCATACCACCTACAAAAATTTTATTTTTATCAATATTTAATTCATCAGCATGATCAGCTACATATTTAACGATATCATAGCCATCATACATTGGGATTGGCAATAAATGTTCTGGGGCTAAACGAAAATTACCCATAATACACTTTATACCAGAATATTTTGCAATTCTAGAACAAGAGATTGCATTCGATTCAAAAAAATCCTGAATGTAACCACAACCTGGAAACATAATTAAAACAGGCCCTTTTGTTGTTATATCACTATTATAAATTCGGATTGGAATTTTATAGCCATCTCTTAATGTAACATTTTTATCTAGTGAATTAACGTCTGCTGTTTCACCTGAATAATTATTGATAAATTCACATGCTTTGCGAAATTCATGAATTGTGATTTGATCAAACGGAATTGCAGGTTGAGATGATGCCTGTTGAGCCAAATCTTGAAAAAATTTCATTTCCGCACGATTAACTGACATTATTATTTCCTATACAAATAGCTTTTAGTAAGATTTATAAATAAAATTATTTGTTATATTTCGCTAACTCTTGTTTAACTTTATCACCATAATCTTGATCTGCGGCATAAAACTGCTGAAGCATTTTTTCTTGTACAATTTGACTTGCATGGTGTAATCCTTTAGCAATATTTGCAACTAATTGATTTTTTTCATCCTCAGTCATTAAACGGAATAAATCTCCACCTTGACTAAAATTATCTTCAGCTTGAGTATCAAAAGATTTAACCATTAATTCACCATCTAAATTAAACCCAGGATCTGCAAATCTTGCTTCTGGCTTAGGAGAATTTATATCATTATTAGGATAAAAATTAACTTGGGATAAATCTTCACGATTATTTGGATTCAAAGCCATTGCTCCATCACGTTGATAATTATGCATTGGGCAACGTGGACGGTTAATTTCTAATTGATTAAAATTAGCACCAACTCGATAACGTTGTGCATCAGGATAAGCTAATAACCTTGCTTGTAACATTTTATCTGGAGAAACCCCAATACCTGGTACTAAATTGCTTGGGCTAAATGCTGATTGTTCTACTTCCAAAAAGAAATTATCAACGTTTTTATTTAATTCGAGTTGACCAATTTCAATCAACGGAAAATCTTTATGCGGCCAAACTTTAGTTAAGTCAAAAGGATTATATGACAAATTTTTAGCTTGATTTTGATCCATAATTTGAATTTTTACACTCCAGGTAGGATATTCACCTTTATTAATTGCATCATATAAATCTTGTTGTGCACCAAATGGTGCCATTTTACCTGCCTCTTCATCGGTTAAAGTTTTAATTCCTTGATTAGATTTAAAATGCCATTTTATCCAAACGCGTTCTTTCTTATCGTTATAGAAACTTAATGTATGAGAACTAAAACCATGCATATGTCGATATGAATAAGGTATTCCTCGATTTGACATCAATATTGTCATTTGATGAAATGATTGTGGTGAATGAGAAAAAAATTCATATTGGCGAGCTGGATTTGGCACATTACTAGCTGGATCACGCTTTTGAGAATGAATAAAATCAGGGAATTTTAGAGGGTCACGGAGGAAAAATACTGGAGTATTATTTCCAACAATATCAAAATTACCTTCTTCAGTATAAAATTTAACCGCAAAGCCACGCGGATCACGTTCATAATCACTAGAATCTTTACCACCACCCACAGTTGAAAATCTTAAAAAAATTGGAGTTTTTGTTCCAATTTTAGTTAGAAATTTGGCAATTGTATACTGACTTAAATCCTTAGTTAACGTAAAAGTCCCATGAGCTCCGGCTCCATGAGCATGCACAACTCTCTCAGGGATTCTTTCACGATTAAAATGAGCTAACTTTTCAAAAAGATGAAAATTATCAAATGTTAATGAACCTCTTTCTGTTGCAGTAATACTATTTTGATCTTCCGAAACTGGAGCACCACTTGATGTAGTATAAATCTTATCTTGTGACATATTTCTCTCATATAAAAAAACTGTTTATTTAAATTACATTGGGTTATGACAAACTACTTCAATATTATGGCCGTCTGGATCTAATACAAATGCACCATAATAATTTTCATGATAATGTGGCCTTAAGCCAGGCTTTCCATTATCTATACCACCAGCTTCAATTGCAGCTTCATAAAATTGGTCAACTTGCTGTCTTGTTTCTGCTCTAAATGCAATGTGCTGTGCGACTATACTAATTAATTTGTCTTTGGTCATTAAACTAATCCAAAAATCTGGTTTTGCTAAATTTTTGTCACCAAAACCAGCAACATCTGTAATTTTTGTAACAGCTTTATTAAATTCCATCAATTTAGCATAATTAATTGAGGATAAGGCAGAGGTGTACCAAAGCTTGCTTTTATTAAAATCGCTAACTATAATACCGGTATGATCAATCATTCTAAACCTTCATATAAAATTGGTTTATATACTCATGTAAGAATTTTAACACATGAGGTTAAAGTAAAGATATTAAATTCAATTGATAAGTATATAACCAACTTGTTGTTTAAGTGGGTTATATGGTTTAAGAAAATTATTATTACCAGGCCACAGCTAATTTTAAGCCATATACTTGTTGTGTACTAGTAAGAGGACTAATATTAAAACCATTTTCACTATATGGAGCAGATGCTGTACCATTTGGGTTACTAGTTGTAGTTATATATTGTATATAAGGAATTAATGAAATATTTCTTGATAATTTACTACTAAACCCGATTTCATAAGCTAGTAAATTTTGTGTAACTGTACCTGCCGATGATCCCGGAGTTGTTGATTGAGAAAAATTTCCATTTAGATTTACTTGTTGCCAACCACCATTTAGGTCAACATATGGGTTAAATTCTTTAGTGACTTTATATGCAAGCTTAACCCCTGGGAAAATTGAATAAGTTGTAGAATGAATATAATCTCCATTACTATCTTCATATACAGCTGACATATTATTATAGGCATTTAATCTTAAATATGGGATAATATCAATTAATTCAGTTGGCTGAAAGTCATAACCAATTTTTACTGCTGCACCATAACCCCATGGATTATTTTCATTTGATACAGGAACTGTTGGGAACATTTGGCTTTGTGCATTATAATTATCTCGTGTATATAACCTTGCTTCATAATAGATATCATTAGATAATGTTTGAGTAAAAAACACATATATATTTGCTGCAGATGGAGCAAATTCAACCGCACCACCAGCTGCAGAAATTGTTTCATGTTTAATCCCAGTTCCAATATTTCCACTATAATAATCATCTTCTTGGTTAAGTTTTTGATTTGAATTAGTAGAACTAGAATTGGAAAATGGATCAGCAAATCCTGTCAGATATACAGTAGATATTATGCATGCCAGACTGATTTTTTTGAGCATTATTTACCCTTACAAAGAATAGTTAGTACTATATTGTATTTAAATTTAATTATTGACAAATGATTATTATTATATGACATATGAAAACCAACATATTAAATTGAGTATTGCAGTTTATTGATTTTAATTTAATTTTTTTTGTATTAAATCAATCAATTTAGTTATGATGTTCCAGATCACTTTCCGTGAAACACAGACGAAAGCTCTTGATAGCCAACATAACATTTTGTTTTGATTTTTAAATGAGTTACCACTCATATGTATGATAAAAATCATATCAAAACAACATCCTCGTTTGAGGTGGGCATATATAAGTGACAATATAATAATTGCAGTATGTTAATTGCACAATCATATTTGTTTTCATTTAAATATGATTCAATTAACAAAAAAATAATTTTACAAGTAGGAATCGAACCCACACACAAAGCCCATGTTTTCATCGTGTCTATCCAAAGTTGCAAATCATGACATGAATGGGAATTGAACCACATATCTCGAATGTCGGAATTTCGTATTTTATCATTAAACTATCATGTCTTGAGTGTATTTACTAATATTTTAATCATATAAATTACAACTCTTTTTTTGCATAAATGGGAATCAAACCACATAATCTCAGTTTTATGAGAACTGCGCTTTATCATTAAGCTATTATGCATTGTATTTCCTAGACTGGGAATCGAACCACAGATCACCAAATTGACAGTATGGGATTTTACCATTAAAACTACCTAGGATTGTATCATACTATATATTAACTATATAGTATAAAATATAATATAAATAAAC
>CALFYC010000031.1 GCA_937952895.1 uncultured Neisseriaceae bacterium | reverse complement strand
CCAGTCTTGTGCTTCAGTTCCACCACTGACGGATTGAATGTCAATAAAGCAATTATTAGGATCCATTGGGTGAGAAAACATTCTATGAAATTCAAGTTCGCTAAGTTCTGATTCTAGCTTTTTTAAGTCTTCATCAATTGCTAAAATAGTTGCTTCATCATTTTCAGCTTTGGCTAGTTCAAATAATTCTCCACTTTCGGTAATTGCTTCGTCTAATTCTTTAATCTTAAATATAATTGATTCTAATTGTTTTTTTTGTTTATTTAATTCTTGGGCTTTAGCTTGATCATTCCAAATATTGGGATTTTCTAATTCTTGATTAACTGCTTGTAATTTGGTTTTTTTATTCTCATAGTCAAAGATACCCCCGAAGCTCAGTAAGGCGATTATTTAAATCTGTGGGCTTTGTGCCAATACTATTTAACTGTTCAATTTCCAACATTTAGTGTTTTCCCTTAGTGTAAGAATGATTATGAAATATAAAAAAGTTTATATATGATACGAAAAAGGCTGGATTCATCCAGCCTTATATGTCTAACCAAATAAATGTTTAACTGAATCTCGTTCTTCAATTAATTCATTGTAGGTTGTGGTCATTCGTGCACGAGAAAATTCATTAATCTCTAACCCTTGCACGATTTGGTAGCTACCATTTTTACATACTACTGGAAATCCATAGATTACACCTTCTGGAATTCCATAACTACCATCAGATGGAACACCCATTGTAACGTAATCATCGCTAGAAGAGCCATTAACCCAATTTCGGATATGGTCAATTGCTGCAGATGCTGCAGATGCTGCTGAAGATAAGCCACGAGCTTCAATGATTGCGGCACCACGTTTTTGTACTACTGGAATAAAGTCATTTTCTAGCCATTCTTTGTCTACCAACGTATGTGCTTTTACTCCATTTACTTCGGCATGGAAAATGTCTGGATATTGAGTTGCTGAGTGGTTACCCCAAACAATAATTTTTTTAATATCTGTTGAATGTTTGCCTAATTTTGTTGCCAATTGGCTAATTGAACGATTATGATCTAAGCGCATCATGGATGTGAAATTTTGTGGATTCATACCAGCTGCATTTTTCATGGCAATTAAAGCGTTAGTATTTGCGGGGTTTCCTACAACTAATACTTTTGCTGTTTTTTTAGCAACTGATGCAATCGCTTTACCTTGATTTATAAAGATGGCGCCATTTGCTTCAAGTAAATCTTTACGTTCCATTCCTTTAGTTCTTGGTCTAGCACCTACAAGAATTAAAATGTCAGCATCTTCGAATGCTACATATGGATCACTACTTACAGTAACACCTTTTAGAAGTGGAAAAGCGCAATCGTCTAATTCCATTACTACACCTTTTAAAGCTGGTTGTGCGGCTTCAAGATCCAGTAATTGAAGGATGACCGGTTGATCAGGGCAGA
>CALFYC010000030.1 GCA_937952895.1 uncultured Neisseriaceae bacterium | reverse complement strand
TTCCAGTAGCAAGTTTCAGCTATCCGTTCAAGAATTTGTGTGGCATGCTGGTTTTGTTCTTTAACTATTTTATACATAAATCATTTTCTAACAATTATTCGGTTAGGTGTCAACATATATAAAAGAGGGATTACATATTTAAAATTAATCTTTTGGATATAGTATAATGATAAGTAATTAGTTTATAAAAGCTAAGAAATAAAGGACAAAATAAAATGATAGTTGAGCAAGATAATTTAATAGAGGTTCCAGGGGGTACAATTTGGTCACAAATCATATTTGCACAAGATTGCCAAACACGAATGCCACTAATTGTTTTACATGGTGGGCCTGGAAGTGTGCATAATAGTTTAAAGTATGCACTTCGTTCATTAGCTAAATACTTTCCAATTATTGTGTATGATCAATTAGGTGGCGGTAATTCAAAATTAAATAATCTAGATAAGGTGGCTAATTCTCTTTGGCAAGTTACGCGTTTTGTTGAAGAATTACAGTGCCTAATTGATTTTTATAAGCTAAATAGTTTTAATTTATTTGGAACTTCTTGGGGAGCTTCACTTGCTTTAGAATATTATTTTACTAGGTCAAACAATAAAATCAAACATTTAATTTTAAGTAGTCCTTTAATTAGTACCAAAATGTGGATTAATGATATACAGCATTTAAAATCAAAGCTACCAGATCATATCCAAAATGCATTAAATTTAGGTGAATTAACCAAGCAAACAAATACTAAGGAATATAAAGATGCTGAAGCATTTTTTGAAAATAAGCATCTTTTATGTAAAGATGTACTCAATGGTGAACAGCTTAGAGTTTTAGATGAAGAATTGGGGAAATTTAATCTAGATGCATATGAGTATATGTGGGGAATCAATGAATTTTATCCATCAGGAACATTAATGAATTTTGATCGTTTTAATGATTTAAAAAGAATTCAAGTTCCAGTGCTATTTACTTGTGGCGAGTTTGATGAAGTAAGAGCTGAAACTTTAGAACTTTTTAATAATGAAGTGCCTGATTCACAAATCTTTGTATTTAAAAATTGTCATCATAAACCTGCTTTTGAAAAACCACAGGAATACTGTAGAATTGTAAAACAATTTTTAGATAAACAGATTAGTTAAAGGTTATTAGTTCTAAAATTTTCTTATTACGACAATGGAGTTTGTTTTTCAAGATGCAAGTGCTATGAAATAGTTCTATAGGTATAAGAATGTGGGTCTATTTCAGTTTAGACCCTATCAAGATACAGCTTCAACTTATTAATTTAATTACTTCTAATGCGCCTTCTTCTGGGGTAAATTTACCCGTATCTAATTTAATATCTGCGTCATAACTATTAATCATTTGCTGATAGATGCTTCTACCCATGCCATTCATGCGATCACCTCTAGATTTTTCTCGTTGTTCAACTATTTCAAGGGATGGACATAATGATACATATGTTACAGGTAAACCCTGAAAGCGGTGTTTAGCTTCAGCTAAAGAATCTTCATAATGAAAACAATGATCTGAAATTACATTAAAACCAAGACGTGACATTTCAGCCATGGTTGCATACATTGCACTTACCGATTTTCTAACTTCAACACCAAAATGCATTCTGCGATAATCAAAGGGATTGTATTGATTCGGTCCTGGTGCTACCCATGACATACCTACTTTTTGATATTGATTCGGATTATATTTAGGTTCCCTCCAGCTATCATCATTTTCATGCTCAGGAACACCCTCTAAATATCGTAAATGTAAATATTGAACTACTGCAGTATCAATGCCAACATTTAAAAATATATCATTTGATGAATCTTGGACAGATTTAGATAAAGTAGATTTACCAGCACTTGGGCAACCAATTAACAACACTATTTTACCTAATTTATTTACTTGTGGGATAGGGCTTAATTCAGGTGCCCAGCGTGAATAACTAAGTGCATATTGATGACGCTCTTTCATATAGCTAAGAATTATATTTGCGATTTCAGTAGGATTTTGATTTTCATTAAAATATAAATCACTTTTAATGAAATCAGTTGCAATTCCAATATTAATCCATACTACATCTAAATCTTGAATAAATGGAGTTAATTGTCTAAGTTCACTTTGGGTTGTTATACATAAATCAGCTAAAATATTATTGCCAGATCTAGCACTGCCAGAAATAGCACCATATAGGGCATTCATGTAATTAGAGGAATCTTGCCTAACTTTATTGGGTAAAAAATGTTCAGTAAGAATCGAAAACCCTACATGCAAATAAGGTTGATTAATTGATAAATCTAAATGTCTGGTTTTTAATACGATATCTTGTGCAAGTCTATGGTTAGTGCTATTTACAATTATAATAGTTCCAGCAATTGCCATAAATTCTTTCCTTATAAAATGTTATTTAAATCGAGCTTAATCCATTATCAATAATTAGATTCGTTCCATGAATAGCTTTTGCATCCTCTGATGCAAGGAATATTGCAGCACCAGTAATATCATCTGGCTCCATATATGCTATACCACTTGGGGTTTTATTTTTAATCATCTCCATATGACCAGGTTCTGATCTACGCTTTATATTAATGTTTGTTGCCACATTTCCAGGTAAAATACAATTAACGTTAATATTATATTCTGCAAGTTCAACAACTAAGGATTTAGCGAGTCCCAGTATACCAGCTTTACTTGCACCATACGGTGCTCTTACTTTGCTTCCCAGAAAACTACCAATTGAAGATATGAAGATAATCTTACCTGACTTTTGCTGCTTCATATATGGTGTTACAGCTTTAGCTAATAAAAATGGCCCTTTTAGATTAGTGTTAATTACGTAATCCCAATCATCTAAAGTTTGTTCTTCAATTTTTTTAAATACAACAACCCCTGCATTACTAACTAGAATATCAATCCTTTGGTATTTACGATTTACTTTGTCAATTAACTGCATGACCTGATTTTCTTGAGTCACATCACATAAAATCGCTTCAGCATTGCCACCACTAGCTTTAATTTGATCCGCTACTTTAATTCCAGAGTGAGGGTCATTTTTATTGACGACAATAATTGTAGCACCTTCTTTTGCATATGCATGACAAATTGAAGCTCCAATTCCAGATGATCCACCAGTTATAATTGCAATTTTATTTTGTAATTTCATAATGATTATTTTAAAGGAGATAAAATTTTTATTAAGCAATTAGTTTAAACTAAATTCTAATTCAAGAACTAAAATTTATTTTAATTAGTCATGTAATATATAGAAGTTAGCCTTTATATACAAGTAAAGATAAGCTTTATTTATAACTTGTTAAAGTGGATATGATAAAATCCATACAGTTTATACCTTATAATTTTCCGTTTGGAGTTTTAATGAAGCCTGGATTTTGGACCGAGCATAGAACGATTGTTGCTT
>CALFYC010000029.1 GCA_937952895.1 uncultured Neisseriaceae bacterium | reverse complement strand
CAGATTGGGTTGACCGCAAACCTGGTGGCTATATTATGCTTGAAAATACACAAATAAAAATTCATATTCCAGATTAAGTAAAGCATAAAAATTTTAACTATCAAATAACATTCTGATTATATCTAATCAAAAAGGTCAGATTTGTACTTTCATACACTATAATTAACCATGCTGTGCCTGAACAATCAGTTGAAATATAATAATTCTACTTTATAATAATTAAATGACTGACTTGTATAATCAACGGTGAATGATTGATAAGCTGTAATAGGATTACTTGAAATCTTATTACTATTAGAAATTATATGCTGAATTTAATATCACATCTTGAACATTTGTTTTTAGTGATGATTGACTATTATTTAATACTGCTTTACATCCAATTAATAATAACGATAAACTAAAAGAGTTAATCAAAGATTTAACTATTGATAATTAAATTATTTCTTCATTTATATAAATCTTACTGAATTAATCATGAATTATATGCAGCATTGCTCTCAAGAGAAGTTGGCGGATTATCTCTCCAATATATCTGGCAACAGTTTTAGTAAATTGATTATTGGATTTTCATATTCATATTTAAGTTTAACTAATTTTTTTGCCAAATCCTAATCAAGATTATTTGTTTCATTTATTTATAAATTCCACTGCAAAATAAAATCAGGTTAAAATCTAAAAAATCATCTTTAAAATCAAGGCTTATGCTATAATAATTGCCTTATTATATTTTTAAGGCTTAAACCATGTCACATATCAAAAAACCTACCTCAGGTCAGAAAATTGTCGATCTAAAAAATATTCCAAATAATCCAATTATTCCTTTTATAGAAGGTGATGGAATTGGGGTTGATATAACACCTGTTATGATTAAAGTAGTTGATGCAGCTGTTAATAAGGCTTATGATGGGAATAAAAAAATTGAATGGTTAGAAGTTTATGCTGGCGAAAAAGCCGTTTCAATTTATGGTGAAAATCAATATTTACCAACTGAGACCATGGAAACGATTAAAGATTATAAAGTAGCAATTAAAGGGCCAATGGGAACTCCTGTTGGCGGTGGTATTCGCTCTTTAAATGTAGCATTACGTCAAGAACTTGATTTATACACATGCTTACGCCCTGTTCGTTACTTTAAAGGTGTACCAAGCCCGTTAAAAAACCCTGAACTTACTGATATGGTAATTTTCCGTGAAAATACTGAAGATATTTATGCTGGAATTGAATGGAATAGCGGCACAGATGAATGTAAGAAAGTTATTAATTTTCTTAAAAATGAAATGGGAGTTAAAAAAATTCGCTTTCCTGAAACTTCATCAATTGGCATTAAACCAGTATCTATAGAAGGAACCAAACGTCTAGTTAGAGCTGCAATTCAATATGCAATTGACAATAACCGTAAATCAGTTACCTTAGTACATAAAGGTAATATCATGAAATTTACCGAAGGTGGCTTTAGAAGCTGGGGATACGAGCTTGCTAAACAAGAATTTGGTGGGGTTGAAATCGATGGTGGACCATGGTTGAAATTACCAAGTGGCATTATTATCAAAGATGTTATTGCTGATGCATTTTTACAACAAATTTTATTACGCCCTGCTGAATACGATGTAGTTGCAACACTTAATTTAAATGGTGATTATATTTCTGATGCACTTGCCGCTCAAGTAGGCGGAATTGGAATTGCCCCTGGAGCAAATATTTCTGATCACTACGCAATTTTTGAAGCAACGCATGGAACAGCACCTAAATATGCTGGTCAAGATAAGGTAAACCCAGGTTCAATCATCTTATCAGCAGAAATGATGTTACGTTATATGAATTGGAATGAAGCTGCTGATTTAATCATCAAAGGTATGGAAGGTGCCATAAATGATAAAATCGTAACTTACGATTTTGCACGTCTTATGACTGGCGCTAACGAAGTATCATGTTCTGCATTTGGTGATGCACTCATAAAACATATGTAATTACATATATCTGAAACTTTAAACGCCATATTTAATATGGCGTTTTTTATTAATTTTACTTTATAATTCTAATAATAATTTAGAGTTGAATATTAGGAAAAACATTCTTAAGTTGAATCCTAAAATTACAAACTCTATTATCATTGGTATGCAGTGTATTTATTTAATAGAATGTCGGGTAAGATTGCGGTATTACTACCGCAACCTCCCCTAAGGTCCCATCGTGCGGGTTTTCCCGCAATGGGATCAAGTCTTTATAGAGCCGTCAAAAAAGACCCAGCTACCAGGTTCAAGTTTGATAGCTTCAGCAATACGCATTTGCAGTTGTTTTAACTTATAACTTTATGATGCTATCCACTAATTGTTATTACTTGTCTATGTATATTGCTATAAGTAGATGACGCATTAGTATTAAAAAAATACTATCATTTGCTTTCTTCTTTATAAAACAATTCTCAAACCATCTTGCTGTTAAAGACCCGTCGGAAGTGAGCACTGTTTCTAGTTATGGTTTAAACCACTATCTGATTCATTACAAATCAGCATTAGCTTTATTCGATGTCCTATGCCCGTATGGTTATCAGTAGACCTTACGATTTAACTTCCCCCAAGGAAACATACTGGTTTAACCTGTTCCTCTGTAGAAGCAATATTGGGTTAGGTTCCAACTATTGACCGGTAGATATATTAGTTACGAAATAGCGACGCAAAAACACTAAATCCAATCCACATACCATTTTGGTTACAGCGTATAAATCATTTCCGCTGTTCGAAATTCACAATCCTTAAACGTTGATTCACAGATGTTCACCATACCAATTACCTAAAGCTCATCCACTTATGACTATTAGAAGGGCTATCCTCTCACGATTTTAATCCCACACCTATTGGTGTTTAGCTTTATTGTCCGGATCGCTCTTGATTCAGATCCGTAGATTTACCCAGTAACATGGGTAGTTTCTTAAGATTAAAAAAATGCTTAAATACATATTTATTTTCATTTGTCAAGCCCTTGAAACAGTTTCTGCCAGAATCCTAAAGTCGCACTTTGCGAAAATTCGCAAAATTCAGTATTTTTGTCTTGTTAGAATTGCTCCATCAAAATTTCAGGAGTCCACAAATTATATAATTTTTTAGTATAGATGACGTTTTATATTTTGAACTAACTATATCTTTTACATAATTGAACAAATGATTTTTTAATGTACAACTATTTTTAAGAAAGTATCTTATGAAAACAAATAATTTGTTAATTCTACTTTTTGGCACGCTCTCTTCTATTGGATTTTCATATGCTGATTCCAGTCCCAAAATATTAGGCTATAAAACTGCTCAGGAAATTGAATCAGAAATTATTGCACGAAATAAGACAATGCCAAACTATTCTCAGCAGGAAGAGAAAAGATTGTTAGAAGTATGGAAAAAATATGTTCCATCCTATATTAAATTCATGCAGACGGAATCGCAAGTTAAAAATATACAAGTTGGCAATCTAAAGCCAATAAAAGATAAGGATTTCCCCTCTAGGCAAATACTTCCAATTAGTGGAAACGTTTTAGATCAAAGGGCATATCAAACATGTTCTACTTTTGCACTAATGGGAGCTATTCAGCAAAGCTTACTTATGAATGATCAGTCAATTGATTTTGATACCAGCCCAAGTTGCACTTTACAAATGGAAACCACTGCAATGGGTGGGCCAGGGGATGTATGGAATGGGAGTTGGCCACATGAACTTGCTCCTCTCATTCAACAATATGGGATAATTGATAAAAATACTGGAGGAACTGGATTTTGTAATTCAATATACCCAACATATGATTCTCCTGGAGTCATTAACTCCGCACTATCAATACCATTAAATACATACTCAAATACATCTTTTCATGCTGGAACTCAAGGCAATTTAGATTATCCGGCGGCTTACTTTAGTATATCTGGTTCATTTAATAACCCTCAACAAGCATTAAATAATATTAAGGAATATTTAAATTATGGTGGAGTTTATAGTAGTTCTGGTCAACGTGTAACTTACATTATGCCATATTGGACAGTACTATCATTTCATGTAAATATGAATGGTCTATATTCAGAAGTAGTTGATGGAACAACTTATCCAACGTTCATAAAAACCAATGATGGCCCACAAAATGCTGGGCATAGTATTTATGCTTTTGGATATGATGATAATATTTGTCTAAATACTCCCTTTGGACAGCAATGTGGTATTCTATACTTGCGTAATTCATGGGGTGATACCGGCACTAATGGTGTATATCTAATGACTTATGATTATTATCTACAAAATTATTATCAAACACCTATGATTGGTATAACCGATTTAAGTACTGTCCAAGTAAATTAAATTTTTCAATATTAATAGGTTCCCAAACAAAACTCTCGATTTTTATAAATTGATATTTTTATTTGGGTCCTAGGCTATTATATAATATAGCTATTCTGATTTTACCTACATTAACATAATAGGAGTAAAATAAAATTAATTTAAAGCAATTGATTCTTGTATTACCATTTATAATGCTGCTAACATGTTGTGGAACAGGAAGTAGTCAAACTGGTGAAAGTAGTACTTTACAGTTTAATTATAATGAGGTTCCAGTTCCCATGAATAGTACTACTACTATCCAAGCTACATACTCCACTGATAAGGATACAACTGTCACGTTTACAATCAGTGATCCTAGCATAGCTAGTGTTGTACCACAGCATTGTTTATTTAACATAGAATCTCATCAATGCGATATTACTTTACAAGCCTTTGATAAGTTAGAGTCAACCTATTTAATTGAATCTGGAGCACCAACAAATACACCAAAACTTTTAGTCTCAGTTTTTAGATGGGTCAGCCCAGGAATACCACAGTTTAGTGAATCAAATATTACTATGACAATTGGTTCTTCAAAAACGATAAGTGCAAGTATAGTTAAAAATTATCCAAACGATTTTTTACCTGATAATTTTCAATTTGCGCTTAGCAATGAGGGTAAAATTACTATGGCACCTATGAGCTGCAACTTTAAGGCAACTGATAATTTATGTTACTTTACTTTTCATGCATTGGAATCTGGTGTAACTAGCATATTTGAATCAAATATTGAAAATCCTGTAGCTTTTGTAACAATACAAGTGTTAGAGTCACAAGATAATTGATATTGAAAATTTTAAGCTATTTTCAATATAGACATTGTTAAAATATTTATGATTAATAATGTTACCTTTTCTTCCTCTAGCTTGAACAACAAGTCTTGCTGACAGCTCCCATTATCAATTCTATGTTTATCGCATTTATACCTATGCTAATTTAGTCAACCCCCGAAATGAGGGGGTTATTAACTTGCTATATTGAATTATAATGCTCGCATAAATTTTAGTTCCTATTTAAATCTAGGATGCAATTTTTATAATTTACTTTTATCTTTTATAAGAAGGAAATATATGAAAAATTTATTATCTACACTTTTATTTAGCACTTTATGTTCTTTAACTATTTCTAATGTTAATACTGAAAATATTAAATCTAACTTATATTTATCATGCTTCTGGGTCTTTAAAAATTGTGAATGGATTTACCCCGATTTATCTACCTGTAAGGCAGACTAAAACTTTTAGTACATTTCAGTAGAAAACATCAATCTTTATGTTACAAAACTCCAAATAATGTTTATTATGGAAATTTGTAAAATGTGGTAATTATTTGATTGTTAAACAATTGGTGATTTTATATCTTTAGTTTTATAAAAAATTGAGTTGACAGAATCGACCACTATAGTTTGGAAAAGACAATTATCCAAATTGCACTACTAAGAATAGCCCATGCATTATTAATCCAGGCGAAACTGTAGATATTGATTATACAACATCAGATAATGGCCTCACTCAAGGGCAAGTTATCTTGGATGAATACGACCCAGTAATCTATTCAAATCGGTACGGCACTACTGATAAGTGTCCAAAATTTCAAACCGATGGTAATGCAGCTGCTTCAAGTATTAGCACGCATGGTGGCAATATATATCTTAATAATTATTAATACGCTTAAAGTGCTACTTGATTTTGCATTTAACACTTTAATTCAGTCCTAATCCTAATTTTTTCATCAATACTATTTAGCAAGTTTATTTTAAATATGCTATAATCATTGTTTATAATTTTACTTTTTACAGGAAATTAATCCATGGTAGTTGTTCGTTTATCTCGTGGTGGTAGTCATAATCGCCCTTATTACAATATAGTTGTTGCTGATTCGCGTGCACGTCGCGACGGTCGTTTTGTTGAAAAATTAGGTTTTTACAACCCTAAAGCATCTGAAGGCGTAGAAGCATTTAGATTAAATAATGAGCGTTTAACTCATTGGGTAAGCGTTGGGGCTCAATTATCTCCAGCTGTTAAAAAATTAGTTAAAAATAATAAAACTGCTTAAAAAGTATTGAATGATGCAAAATAACCACAATTTTATTCCCATGGGAAAAATTGTTGGAGCATTTGGAATTCTTGGCTGGGTAAAAATAAAGGTTGATACCGAACATCTGACATCTTTATTAGATTATCAAAGGCCACATTTATTAATAAATAATTCTTGGTTGCCAACCAAAATTGAAAACCATTCAATACAAAATGATGTTTTGCAGGTAAAATTAAAAGATGTGAATAACCGCGATCAAGCCATAGCCTTAAAAGGTGTTGTAATTGGCATTGATCGCAGTGAGTTTCCTAAATTAGATGATAACGAATACTATTGGACTGATTTAATTGGTCTTTCCGTAGTTAACCTTGATAATGAAAATCTTGGGATCGTTGAAGATTTAATGGAAACTGGTGCAAATGGAGTTTTAGTAATTAAAAACGATACTAAACAATATTTAGTTCCATTTGTAGATGAATATATAAAAATAGTTGATTTAGCACAGCGTAAAATAACTGTCGACTGGGGATTAGATTATTGATTTTTAGTGTAATTTCAATTTTTCCAGAAATGTTTGAGAGTATAACTGAATTTGGTATTACTTCACGAGCGTTTGACAATAAAATTTGCCAACTATTAAAGATTGATCCAAGAGATTTTACGACCGACACATACAGACGCATCGATGATAAATCATTTGGTGGCGGACCTGGAATGGTCATGAAGGTAGAACCTCTGGAACTAGCAATGCAAGAAGCAATCAAGCAAGAAACCATGCTTGGGGTTACAAAACCGCTTCGAGTATATCTTTCTCCGCAAGGTAAATCGGTTAATCAAAATCTAATTAACCAACTAACCCTAGAAGAAGGAATAATATTTGTTTGTGGCCGCTATGAAGGGGTTGATGAGCGATTCATTGAGCGCAACATTGATTTAGAATTATCTATTGGGGATTTTGTAGTCTCAGGTGGAGAACTTCCAGCAATGATGCTGATTGATTCAATCATGCGACAACTAGATGGCGTCTTGAATGATCAAAATTCAGCCATATTTGACACATTTATGGACGGATTACTTGATCACCCACACTATACAGCACCTCGCTCCTATCAAGGAATCGATGTGCCGGATGTGTTACTTTCAGGAAATCATAAACAAATTGAATTGTGGCGCTTAAAAATGCGATTATGGCGAACTTACCAAAGGCGCCCTGATTTACTAGATAAGCGAAATATAACAAAAATAGAATCTCGGCTACTTGAGGAAATGATTAAAAAATCCAAATGAGTAGGAACAAGATTGAAGGAAAATATTATGAATATTATTGAAACTCTAGAGCAAGAAGAAATTGCTCGTTTGAATAAAAAAATTCCAACTTTTGCACCTGGTGATACAGTTGTAGTACAAGTTAAAGTAAAAGAGGGCACTCGTGAGCGTTTACAAGCTTATGAAGGCGTTGTAATTGCAAAACGCAATCGTGGCCTTAATTCATCTTTCATCGTACGTAAAATTTCAGCAGGTGAAGGAGTAGAAAGAACATTCCAAACTCATTCGCCTTTAGTTGATAGCATTGAAGTTAAACGTAAAGGTGCAGTAAGACGCGCTAAATTATATTATCTGCGTAATCGTTCTGGTAAATCTGCACGTATCCGTGAAAAATTAGAGATTAAAAAGTAATAATTTAGTCTATTAAAATTAAAGAGAGCTCTTGCTCTCTTTTTTGCATTTATGGTAACAATTAAAAATGGCACCTAGTTTATAGATGCCATTTTCTAAATCAAATTAATAATTATTTTAACTTAGTTTCTTTATACTTAACATGCTTACGTGCTTTTGGATCAAACTTAGTAATTTCAATTTTCTCCGTACTCGTACGTTTATTTTTAGTTGTAGTATAAAAATGTCCAGTCCCAGCTGATGATTCTAATTTAATTTTTTCTCTCATTTAATTCTTCCTTAAATAGTTACACCGCTGTCACGTAGATCTTTAAGAACCAAGTCGATACCTTTTTTATCTATAGTACGTAATCCAGCGCTTGAAACACGAATTCTAACCCAACGATTTTCACTTTCAACCCAAAATCTACGCCAGCGTAAATTTGGTAAAAAACGTCTTTTTGTTTTATTGTTTGCATGAGAAACATTATTTCCTGTTACTGATCTCTTACCTGTAACTTGACAAATCCTTGTCATGATCATTTCCTATTTAAAAGTTTATTTAAGTCCATTATTTAACCACAAGTTGGCTGTAAAAATCAAGTGCTAAATCAATTTATAGCTTAAAATTTAAACAAATATAATAGAATCAAAACCATGAGTAGCTATCTACACTATATGACCCTGTAAGTGATTATTTATCTAATTATAAAATATTTTAGATTAACTCTCTCGATCTAGGGTTTGGCTTTCATAATAGAATTTCTGTTCAAAATCAGTAAATTTATTCTCTGCAATTGCAGCTCTAATTTGTGTCATTAATTCTAAATAATAATGTAAATTATGGATAGTATTTAATCTAGAACCTAATATTTCGCCAATTTTAAATAAATGATGTAAATACGCTCTAGAAAAGTTTTGGCATGTATAGCATGAACATGTTTCATCAAGTGGTCTTAAATCATCTTTATATTTAGCATTTTTAATTTTTATATCACCAAATCGAGTAAAGAGCCATCCATTTCTAGCATTACGAGTTGGCATTACACAATCAAACATATCAATACCACTTTTAACACCATAGACTAAATCTTCAGGCGTCCCAACCCCCATCAAATAGCGCGGTTTATCTTGAGGAAGAATATCGCTTAAATAGTCTAACATTTTATGCATTTCATGTTTTGGTTCACCTACAGATAATCCACCAATTGCGATTCCATCAAAACCAATCTTTAATAATTCGTTTAATGATCGCTCACGTAAATCTGGATAAACTCCACCTTGCACAATACCAAATAGTTTATTAGGATTATTATGTTTTTCAAATGCATCTCTTGAGCGTTTAGCCCAACGAAGACTTAATTCCATTGATTCTAAAGCGATTGAATAAGAGGCAGGATACGGGGTACATTCATCAAAAATCATTACCACATCTGAATTTAACACTGTCTGAATTTCCATAGACTTCTCAGGAGATAAAAATAATTTTGAGCCATCAATTGGGCTTCTAAAATGAACCCCCTCTTCTTCGATTTTACGAAGCTTTCCTAGGCTAAATACTTGAAATCCACCAGAATCGGTTAAAATTGGCCCATCCCAACCAATAAATTTATGTAATCCATTAAATTGTTTAATTATTTCTAAGCCTGGACGTAACCATAAATGAAAGGTATTACCTAAGATAATTTGGGCCTTATTTTCACGTAATTCATAAGGAGCAACAGATTTAACTGCACCATAAGTGCCAACTGGCATAAAAATTGGAGTCTCAACTACCCCATGGTTAAGCATTAATTTACCTAGTCTTGCTTTACCATCATTTTTTAATACTTCAAAACTCATTTTTAGATACTTTCATTATTTTAGTAGTTTTAGTTAACCCACAAATTGCAGTTAAGATTAATATAATTGCTAAGTAAGTTAAATTACTGAATTGCTGTTTAAAAATTATTTTACCGTAAAATACACCACTTAAAACAGCAATAGCGTTTACTAGAGTATAATAAACAGGTCCAGTTAGATTAAGAATTATAAATAGTAAAACATAACCTATTGTAGATAAAACAATTTCTAATAAGATTAAATTCGAATTTAATTCAAATAAATTTAAACTATAAAATTGGTGGTTATGAATTGTTAAAGGAGTAATGCAAATAGATGCAACTAAGAGCATGTTTGTTGCATAACTTAAAATATTACCTGATTTTGGTTTGAACCTAGGAATAAAAACAGCTGTCCATGCATAACAAAATGGTATCAAAAGAGCCAGATACAACCAATTACTCATTGAATTGTCTAATAAGTGTTGTTGATTAACAGTTACAATAATAATGGTTCCAACAGTACCTACAACCACCAATAACATTCGTAAATAATTCCACTTTTCTTGTTTATAAACCAATGCTAATGGATAAGTAAAAATTGGCGCAATATTGGCAAGAACAGTTAAAACACCTGATGTTACGTATCTTGAAGCTAAATAGATTAATAAATTAGGAATTACGATACCAAAAATGCCGCATAATATCGAATAAATTAGGCTCCCATCATTAATGAAAGCCTCTTTCCGAAAAATTTGGATAATGAAAAGACAAATAAACGGACCAACAGATTGCCAAAAAGCATACCCATATGGCGTGACACCATGTTGCATTACATAACCGGCAATAGCATATCCACTTGCCCAATCAACGCCAAGTAAAACAATTAGCGCCAAAGGAAGTAACATTATTAAGCTAACTTACCACAACAATGTTTGTATTTCTTTCCACTACCACAAGGACATAGCGAATTTCTAGAAATAGTATTGTCCAAATTTTGTTGATTATTTGCTAATACTGAATTGGGGGATTGATGCACTAACTTTTGTTTACTATCATTAACGTCTTCAGTATTAACATCTTGCATTCCTTGAATTCTAACAGTAAGTAGTACTTTAGTTGCATCACGCTTAACATTTTCTAGCATTAAAGAAAACAAATTAAATGATTCATGCTTATATTCTTGTTTTGGATCTTTTTGCGCATAACCACGCAGATGAATACCCTGGCGTAATTGATCTAGTTGAGTTAAATGATCACGCCAATGATGATCAATATGTTGTAATAATACACCACGTTCAAATTTTAAAACTTGAGTCTTGCCAAAATTCCCAATTATCTGCATAAAGTGTTTGATAACTTCTTCACGAGTAATATTTGGTGAATGATTTACAAATTCTACCATTGTTTCATTAAGAATAACTCCATTTTGACTACAAAAATCATCAAGAGCGCTTACATTCCATGCCTCTTTATCTTCACCTAAAATACCATCTACAAATTTTTGAATATCTTCAGTTACCCTTTTAGCAAAATCTAACATTTTGTTTTTATAATTAGTAACAGCTAATTGAATGATTTCATCACGTACGAACTTCTCATCAACGTCTGGTTTTAATTTATTACTTAAATCATAATCAATTAAAAATTCATTTTTTATAATATGTTCTAGACCTTTAAGATTCCACATATCTTCAGTTGATTGTGGTGGAATATTCTCATCAAAAACCTGTCCAACAACTGCTTTAATCATCCCATTTGTAATCTCACTTAATTCGGAGCTATTTAATATTTCATCACGTTGCTGATAAATAACATGTCTTTGATCATTAGCTACGTTGTCATAATCTAGTAATTGTTTTCGGATATCAAAGTTATGCCCTTCAACTTTACGTTGAGCAGACTCAATTGAACGAGATAACCATTTATGTTCAATTGATTCACCTTCACCCATGCCAAGACGCTGCATCATTCCACGCATTCTTTCACCACCAAAAATACGTAACAACGGATCATCTAAGCTTAAGAAAAATAAACTACTTCCAGGATCTCCCTGACGACCAGAACGACCACGCAATTGATTATCAATTCTACGTGATTCATGTCGTTCTGTTCCAATAATACATAACCCCCCTGAAGCTAATACTTGCTGATTTTTTTCTTGCCATTTATCTAGGATTGGTTGGCTTAATTTTTGCTTTTCTTCTGAATCTAATTTAATATCATCATTAATCTTAGCTAATTCAGGCTTTGGATTTCCACCCAAAATAATATCCGTTCCACGCCCTGCCATGTTAGTTGCCACGGTTATTCCACCTGGACTTCCGGCTTGGACAATAATATCAGCCTCACGAGCATGCTGTTTAGCATTTAATACCTCATGCTTTAAGCCAGCCTTCGTTAATAATTTTGAGATAACTTCTGAATTTTCAACAGATGTGGTTCCAACTAATACAGGTTGATTATTCTCATGTCTACTTGCAATTTCTTTAATAATTGCATTATATTTATCAGTCAGATTCATATAAATTTTATCATTATAATCTTTACGCACCATAGGTTTATTTGTTGGAATTACTACTGTTTCAAGACCATAGATTTGCTGAAATTCATATGCTTCAGTATCGGCAGTTCCAGTCATTCCGGATAATTTTTTATACATTCTAAAATAATTTTGGAAAGTAATTGATGCCATAGTTTGGTTTTCACGTTGGATCTCAACACCTTCTTTAGCTTCAACCGCTTGATGTAAACCATCTGACCAACGCCTACCACTCATTAAACGACCAGTAAATTCATCCACAATGACAACTTCACCATCTTGCACAACATAATGCTGATCTTTTAAATATACATAATGCGCTTTTAATGCCGCTAATAAATGATGCATTAGGCTAATGTTATGTACTGCATATAAACTATCCCCAGCACTGATTAATTTCATATCTGAGAGTATTTTTTCAACTTTTATATGACCAGATTCTGATAATATTACATTATTATTTTTTTCATCAACCCAAAAATCACCCTCACTATCTTCTAATTCTTGTCTATTTAACATTTTTGGAACTTTATTTAAGCTTACATAAAGGTCCTCAGATCCTTCTGCTGGACCAGAAATAATTAGTGGCGTACGAGCTTCATCGATCAAAATTGAATCCACTTCATCT
The DNA here is from genome assembly GCA_937952895.1 of uncultured Neisseriaceae bacterium. GTDB lineage: Bacteria > Pseudomonadota > Gammaproteobacteria > Burkholderiales > UBA11063 > Aquella. Next base: position 15,697 of record CALFYC010000029.1, on the reverse strand, counting down.
ACAACTGCAAATTGAAGTTCACGTTGTACTTTATCTTTCGCGTCAAATACCATATTATCTCTTAGGTAATCAAAGCCAAATTCATTGTTTGTGCCATATGTAATATCACACGCGTAAGCTGCTTGTTTATCTACATGAGACATATCAGGTAAATTAATTCCAACTGTTAAACCTAAGAAATTATAGAGTTTGCCCATTTCTTTCGCATCACGATTAGCAAGATAATCATTAACAGTTACCAAATGAACCCCTTTGCCTGCAATTGCATTTAAATATACTGCTAATGTTGCAACTAAGGTCTTTCCTTCCCCAGTTCTCATTTCGGCAATTTTACCGCTATGTAATACAATACCACCAATTAATTGAACATCAAAATGGCGCATATTTAAAGAACGTTTACCGGCTTCACGACATACGGCAAACACTTCAGGAAGAAGTGCGTCTAAGGTTTCACCCTTAGCATATCTTTGTTTAAATTCTGCAGTTTTTTGTTTAAATTGATCATCTGATAGTTTTTGCACATCAGCTTCTAAATCACAAATCTGTTTTACAATTTTCGCATAATTTTTTAGTAATCGTTCATTTCTACTACCAAAAACTTTATATAACACTTTTTTTATCATATTTTTTCTTTTTAAAAATCAGATTTTCTATCAATTATAAATTAATATTTAATATAACCAATTATTTTAACATTAATTAATTTATTAAAGAGCAATTTCATTAATCTTGAAAATTAATTTGACTATTATAAAGCTGATAATTGAGATTTATAATAATTCATAAATCTTCGTTATAAGCCATTTGAAGCTAAAAAATATAAATTCATTAAATAAACATAAATAGTATTTAAGGTCTTAATTTCAGTAGATTTTTTAAGATTGCTTTACTTTGTTGAGAACAAATTGGAATTTTATTTTGAAATACTATTGATGCTTACAAAAATTTACAATATCAAGTGCCATCTTTTTACTGTGCAAATGCATTAAAAAATGACCACCATTGGGATATGCCACGAGTTTTGCATCTTTAATGTTATTTAATAGTAAAGAAATAGCATCAAAACCAACAACAACATCATTTTTAGCCCATAAGATTAACACCGGTATTTTTAAATCATTCAAATCAGCAATTGACATACCGGACCAATTTGGCACAGCATAATCTTGTAAATCTCTCGCAATATTGGTAAATCGATAATGATAATTACTTATGACTAATGCACTATCGATTAAATAACTTTTAATGTCAGGATTCATTTCTGAAAAGAAAAACCAATACAATTTATTTTTAAAATCAGCTGCACTATAACTACCGGCATCAGATAAAAACTTACTGAAATCTGGATTAGTATAAGGAATTTGTGGCACTGATGACATAATAATTATCTGCTTCGGAATTGATGGGTAACTTTTTACAAGTTCTTGAACTATAGCACCCCCCATTGACCAACCAAAAATTATTGGATTATTTAAATTCATGGATTGAATAAATTCTACAATATCCGTGGCAAAGCCATGAATACTTTCTTCATTAGTCGAATCTGATAGACCGACCTTACGATTATCAATTAAATAAACAGTAAAATTATTTGCCAATTCATTAATAAAAAATTGATTCCAATGAAATAAGGTTCCAGAATAACCAATTACCATTATTAATGGGTCACCAGAACCTAATTTAATATAACCAGCTTGACCTGAGCGAGTTTTAACCGTCTGATAAATTAAACTTTGCATTAATTATTTATCGCTAAATACTTTCAGATAACCTTCCATTGCTTTATCTTTATCCATTCCTTTGATTGCATTCCAAGCTTGCCACTTTGCTCGTTCAACCATATTGACAATTGATGGACATTCGCCTTTTACATCACCTTCAATTGCCTGCTTATAAAACGCATACAATTTAAGCTTTTGAGAATTATTTGGCGAGAAATCAATAGTTGCATTTCTAACAGCTTCAACCATTTCATCAAATTGCTTTTGCAAATCAGACATAACTTAAAATCCTATAAATATTATTACACAATGACTTTTATGAGTTATTATAACGTATATCTTTAAAATTCAACAATTAATTTTACGAAAAACTGCTTCAGTTCTGTGAATCTTAGTTTTTGTGATCCACATTAGTGTTATACGTATATTAGTTAGTGTTTCAATTGAGATTATGTAACATAATTTATAATAAAAAAGCCAGATTTTTATAATCTGACTTTTTTATTGATTTATAATTTAAATTATAACTAGTTAAGGCTTTTGTGTTAATAGACTAATTATCATTTATAGTTGATTTTAACATATTACTAGTTCTAAATGATACCACACGTCTTGCAGCAATTGGAAACTCTTCTTTAGTTTTAGGATTACGACCAATCCTTGCATCTTTGTCGCGCAAAATAAAATTCCCAAATCCAGGAATTTTTACTGAATCTCCACTTTCTAAACTATTAATAATTACTTCAAAAAAATCTTCAACAAATTTATTTGCTTCATTTCTACGCAACTCAGAATTTCTCATAACGATTTGTATTAAATTACTTTTAGTAATTGTCATAATAACTCCTTATCTAATTGTTCAATAATTTAGCGTAACCGAGCATCAAATTTGGTATTAACTAAATTAATAATTGATTCTATATTCTGATTAATTTCATCATCCGTAAGCGTTTTATCACCACTAAAAATAAAATTAAGCGAAACACTCTTAAATCCAGCCTCTAAATTTCCACCCTGAAATATATCGATAACTCGGCATACAGATAACCAAGGTAATTTCATCTGATGAATTAAATTTAATACATCCCCTACTACCAAATTATCATGTACTACAAATGATAAATCCCGTTCAACACGTGGAAATTTACTCACTGGAATAAACTGAAATTGCTCTATTTGCTTATTTAATGAGTCCACGTCAATTTCAAATAAATAAGGTCCAAAAGCCAATTCATATTCTTGAGTTAATTTAGGATGTAATTGTCCTAAAATACCAATCTCTACACCATTTTGATATATTTTAGCACAACGCCCATGATGAAAAACTCCATTTTCACTAGCATGAGCTTTAAAAGTTATTTCATCATTTCCAGCTAATAAAATCATTACATCTTGCTTAATATCAAAAAAATCTATCTCACGTTTTTCATTTGCCCAATTAGGTAAATATGCCTGTCCATAGCTTAACCCCGCAATTCTTATTTTTTGCTTATCTTCAGTCTCACCATGAAATACACGAGCTAATTCAAAAATGCGTAGACTTTTACATCCACGATTAATATTATAAAGTAACGATTTGATTAAATCAGCAATCAATGATGTACGCATAACCGACAATCCAGCAATTGGATTTTGCAGCATAACTGGCTTTAAAGCTTTTATTCCTAGTTGTTGTTCAAATTTTTCTTCTAAGAAAGCATATCCAATAATCTCATTATAACCAAGATTTATCAATCGCGCTTTATATAGATTATTCTTCGCATAATCTTTTGCAATTGGTTTAATTACCGATAAACTATTGGGTAATACTGGTTTAATATTATCATAGCCATAAACTCGTGCAATTTCTTCAATTATATCTTGATAAATTTCAATATCAAATCTAAAACTTGGAGCTTTTACAGTTAATTGCTCATCATCATTAGCTAAAATTGTAAAACCCAAATTGATTAAAATCGTCTTGATTATTGATTTATCAATATTTAAGCCAATTAAATTATCAATCTGGATGTAACTTAGGGTTATAGTTTTAGATCGGGTTTCTAACGAGGTTACTTGATTAAGTTTACCTATTTTCCCACCACAAAATTCAATAATTAAAGATGCCGCATAATTTAATGCCTTAACCTGTAAATTTGGATCCACTCCACGTTCAAAGCGATATGCCGCATCAGAATTTAATCCATACTGCTTAGCAATTCCAGCAATTACTTTGGGCGTAAAAAATGCACTTTCTAACACAATATTCGAGGTTAAATCACTAACACCTGAGTCAAATCCACCCATTACACCAGCAATTGCTGCTGGTTGATTTTTTTCATCACAAATAACTAAAGTATTTGATTTTAAATTTACTAATTTACCATCTAGTACTTTTATGGCTTCATCATCCATGGCAAACCTAACATTTACTTTTGCACCAATTTTATTAGTATCAAAAGCGTGTAAAGGTTGACCATATTCAAGCATTACATAATTGGCAATATCAACAATTGGTGATATTGAACGAATACCACTTTGATTTAAGCGACCCGTTAGCCATTTAGGTAATGATATTTGATTATCAACGCCTTCAATTATCAAACTTACATAGTTAGGACATGCATCTGGCGCTGAAATATTGATATCCAATTGATGATCTGTACTAGATTTTAATGCTATTGGCACAGATTCTTTTAATTCACAATTCGTTAAGGCTTTGATTTCCCGCAACAATCCATTAACTGACAAACAATCACCACGATTAGGTGTAATTTTAAATTCAGCAATTTCATCATCTAAATTTAAAGTCTCGCGAATTGATTGACCAATAACTGCGGTATCGTCTAAAATTAATAATCCATCAACCCCATCATCACAACCAATTTCAGAACCACTACAAAGCATTCCAGTTGAAGAAACCCCACGCATTTCACGAGTGGCAATCGTAATACCATTTGGAAGTATTGAACCCACTAATGCGCATGGAACTTTAATTCCAGCTTTTACATTCGCTGCACCACAAACTATTTGTAACGGATTATCCAAATCCCCCACATTAACTTTACAAATGGTTAGTTTATCTGCAGATTGATGTTTTTCACAATAAATAACTTCAGCAACTACTATATTATTAAACTTAGGTGCAACAGGTTTTAATTCTTCAAGCTCAATTCCAGCCATAGTCAATTTATCTAAAATAGTTGACCAATCAGGCTTTTTAAGCAAATAACCACCTAACCAATTTAGAGATAATTTCATTTAGTTAACTCCCCTAAATTGATTTAAAAATTCAATATCATTTTCAAACATTAAACGTAAATCATCAATCCCATAACGTAGCATGGTAAAACGATCAATTCCAATTCCAAAAGCAAATCCAGTATATTTATCTGGATCAATATTCATATTAGATAAAACTTTCGGGTGAACCATACCACAACCCGCAACTTCTAACCATTTACCATTACTTGCTTGCACATCAATTTCTGCAGATGGTTCAGTAAATGGAAAAAATGACGCTCTAAAGCGAACCTTTAATTGATCATTTTCAAAAAAATTTCTCAAGAAATTAATAATTACAGCTTTTAAATTAGCAAAACTAATTCCTTCTTCTACCCATAAACCTTCTAATTGATGAAACATCGGAGAATGGGTTGCATCCATATCCACCCGAAATACTCGACCTGGAACAATTACTTTAATTGGTGGGGTGTTCTCTAGTGCATAACGCACTTGCATTGGTGACGTATGAGTTCTTAAGACATGATCATTTGAAGTATAGAAAGTGTCCTGCATAGCACGTGCCGGATGATTAGCTGGAATATTTAATGCATTAAAATTATAATGATCAGTTTCAATCTCTGGTCCATCGGCCACATCAAAACCTAAATTTTTAAAAATTTCGACCATTTTATTTAGCGACAATGAAACTGGATGAAGCCCACCTAGATTATTTCCACGTGGAGGAAGAGTAACATCTATTGTTTCATTGGCTAATTTATGTTGTAATTCAAGTTCTAATATATGAGTTTTTCTAGTAATTAAAGCATTTTCAAATTGGACTTTAATCTCATTTACTTTAGCCCCAAAACCTTTACGTTCTTCAGGTGCTAAATTTTTTAATTCTTGCATTAGTGCCGAAATTGCACCTTGCTTACCTAAATAGCGAGATTTAACTTGTTCAAGCTTATGAATTGTATCTGATTGATTTAATTCTGATAAACCTAATTCGAGTGTAGTATGTAATTTATCCACGATTAATACCATCCGTTTTAATTAGCTATTATATAATTTAAAATTTAAGCTTGTTTTAAATAAAAAAGTGCTGTAAAACACAGCACCTTATGGTCCATCTTAAACTTAATTAAGCTAACTTACTTTTAGCAACTTCTACAAGTTTTGCAAAAGCAACCTTATCATCTATAGCTATAGCTGATAGCACTTTTCTGTCAACTGTAACATTAGCTTTAGTTAAGCCATTAATAAAACGGCTATACGTTAAACCTAGTTCACGGCATGCTGCATTGATACGCACAATCCATAAACTTCTAAATTGACGTTTTCTTTGGCGTCTATCACGATATGCGTATTGACCGGCCTTCATAACAGCTTCTTTAGCAATACGATAAACGTTACCACGTCTACCACGATATCCTTTAGCTAAGGCTAATATTTTTTTGTGTCTTGCGCGTGCAACAACACCACGTTTTACTCTAGTCATTATTTATTCTCCTTAAGCGTATGGCATCATTGCTTTTACGCTTGCAACATCACTGGCATGAACCATTGTTGTTCCACGTAAATTGCGTTTATTTTTGGTAGTTTTTTTAGTCAAAATATGGCGTTTAAACGCTTGTGCACGTTTAACTTTGCCACTACTTAACACTTTAAAGCGCTTTTTAGCACTTGATTTTGTCTTCATTTTAGGCATGATAAAACCTTTTTCTATTTTGTTTTTTTTAGGAAGTAGGTGATTTATCTAATACAATAAATACTCAAGGAACCTAACGACCACCTTAATTACCTTAATAATTTAAAGATAATCACCCAACACGGGAGCATGATTATAGCATAATTGAGTTATGAGTGCAATTGATATTTTTGTATATAAATCTACAGTCATTTTTAAGACCTAACATCATCATGGGTATACCTATATATTCGTCCGGATTGACTTAACAAATAACAAAGTATTTTAATTTTGCATTGTATTAATGTGGCTTGATTTTATTAATCAAATATGATATAATAGAGTTAATAATAAGGATTAACTATTTATTTAGGAGACAATTAAAATGAAAAAAGTTTTAGCTGTAATTTTGGGTACTTTTTTAACAGCAAATCTCTTTGCAAAACCATTTTCAAACAATCAAGCAAAATTAGCTAATCCGGCTTATCTTGGATATTGGAGTAATTTAAATACAAACAATGCGGGAACTGTTGCAAATCCAACAATTACTCAAACAGTGCAAGCTGGCTATAATACAATCTCTATAGCATTTGGGGTTATTCAAGGAACTCAAGTAAGCTTATATGACAATAATTGGAATAACCAAGGATATGGCGTTGATCAAAACTCAGCAGGTTTTGTAGCCGATATTGATGCTGCTCATCAATTAGGCGCTACTGTGTTATTATCCTTTGGTGGTGGAAGCAGTTCTAATTTTAGCTGGAACCCTGATCCAAATAATCCATCAGGCGCAGCAGATAGTATAATATCATTCCTATCAGCAAATCATCTAGATGGAATCGATTTTGATCTAGAAGATGGCATGAATGTTGATCAAACATATTTAATCAGTTTTATTTCCGAACTTAGAAAACAATCACAGGCAAACCCTAATGAATTTCCTCGTGGATTTTTTATAACCGGAGCCCCTCAATTGTTTACTGATGCTCAATGGTGTCTAAGTAGACAGAACTCTGTTCTTCAATGGAGTGGTTGCCATCCATTAGATGAACTATTACCTGAGAGTGCTTGTAATGGATCTGTATGTTTTGATGGACTTTCAGTACAAGATTATAATAATGATCCGTATCAACAACAATTAGGTGATGCATTTAATCAAGTAAAAGATCAATTAAGTTCAAATGGAAATAACGGAGCTACTCAAATATTATTAGGATTGCCAATTAATAGTAATTCTGGACAAGGTTATATGGATCCATCTCAAGTAAAAGCAGCTATTGCTAAAATTACAGACCCTCAGTTTGGAGGTATGATGGTATGGACGGCAAGTCAGGATTTTACTGATAATCAGAACCAAATTCCATGGGGCTACATAACAACTTTAAAGAATAGCTCAGCACAAAAATAAGCTCATCCCAGACCTATTGCTGCTAATAAATAATTGTATTAGCAGCAATTAATAATATGATGATATGGTTATGAAATAAATTTGAGCATGTTAGTACGAATTGGAGCATAATTCCAAAAATAAATACTAAGAATCATCTAATTATTGATAAAAGTCAATATAGCGCATTTTATAAAACCAGATTAGCAGAAATCCTCAAATCAGAAAAGATCTCGGATCTGATAATTTGCGGTTTAATTACCACTTCATCCTGTGAAACAGCTGCTAGATATGCCTTTATGAGAGGATTTAATGTATTTTTTGTTAGTGATGCAACTGCTATAATAAATCAAGATTTATATTTATCAGCATTAAAAAATATTGCTTTTTGGATTTAGTAGCAAAGTAATAAATACACAAAATTTGCTTGATTAGTACAATTTATAAATCAATTCTTCATAAAAGCAAAATTGCCATGAAAACCGTAAGGAAGCAAATGATCAAGCTCAACTCGTGCAATTTCTTGCCAACTTTTAGCATCTAATATTAATAAGAAACAAATTTCGCGCTGTGTATCTAAAATTATTGATAAAACCACCCCATCATCTTCAAAAACACCTGTTGGTTTAGGTATAAAAATAGGTTCTCCAACATAACAATTATCTTGTTGCCATATTTGCTTATTTCCACTTAATAAATCCCATTTATTTAGTAGATTTATAAAATCAGTATTTTCATTAAAACCAGCTGTATATAGATACTTATATTTCTGACCGCTGTGCTTAAAATTATAACGTGGAAATTCACAACCAAATTGATCATAAGTCTCTTTTTTACAAGTATTTTGTTGTAAATTTAATCTAAAACGAGTTAATTTTGCTGAACAAAAATCTCTACCTTGCAGAAGATTAGGGAGATACAAATTCTCAATAATAGTTGAATCATCATAAATTGCTACATCAACAATTAATTCGTCACCCTCTAAATAACAATTGCCCGTATGAAACATCATGAAAGGATCGGTAATAATCTCATTGACCACAGATTTTTTATCGCGATCTATAACAATTAATTTTGTGCCATTTTTAGTATTCCACTGATAATTCTCAATAAATGACTTACCAATACCTTTAGAAGAAAACAGTAAACTAATTGGATTTAATTTAAGTGGAGAATCAAATAATATAATATATTTTTCACTAACTGCAAAACTATGATGATATGATGGATTTTTAACCGGGATCGAACAAATCAAGTTGCGTCCATAAGTATTTATATCCATTTCAAAAATATTATATGCATTTTTAGCACCAACACTTATTCCTAGATTAATCAGTTTTTTAGTTATCGGGTCATATTCTGGATGAGCAGTTGTCAATTGATAGTTAAACTCATTTGGAAATTTTATGGTTTGAACTTGATCTAAATTAGCAATATCAATTGAATTAATTATTGGCGTTTCAGTTAAAGTTAATGCCGTTAATCCATTTGGAATGATATTTACACAAGTATTATCACCCAATTTATTTGCACCACTTAATAACGTAATTAGCTTTTGTAGAAAGGTTTGCTCAATTTGGGTACCAAATTGCAAGGAACGCAATTTACCCTCTTTAATAGCATAACGAGCTTCTTTTGTATCTTGCATCGTTGATTCATAAGTGACTTTGCCATTAATAAAGTGAAATTTAGTAATTAAACTTAAGCCATCAAACCAATGTTTTAAAGTTTGTTGGCCAAGATCGAATTTCCCCGGTCCATTTTTTAAATAAACACCATTTAGCCAAATCGGAATTTCTCCGACAATTGAAATGTTTGTCTCTTTAGGCTTGATAAAATCTTTAAATCCAAGTTTATAACCCAAATTAGGTAAAGTCATAGACACATCCTGTCTTTATATTTTTAAGCTGTAACTTTTTAAATAAGTTGTGACATTATTATAGCAATAAAATGTATACAAAAAATTTTAGTTAATGATTATGTTTATAATGGAGATTTTTACAAACTAAAATAAGCAAAATTTGAATAACTTTAATATTTTTTAAAAGAATTTTCTGGAAAAATTGTAAAAATGTAGATATTTGAAGCATACCCATTAAAAAGCAATGCATTCTAGCTTGGAATTAAAGAATTTCTTGATTAACTTTATCAATACCATCAATTGCACGAATAAATTTTTTATCGGCTAATCTATTCATTAACCGTTGCCAATTTTTCGGCTCTAAATTACGCGTAAACTCTTTATGCCAAAGATGTAATACCGGGATCGAAAAACGACCATTTTTGATTTTAAGACCATAATGAAGTAATCGAATAAATAAATCAGCATCTTCATGCCCCCAACCACAAAACTGTTCATCGAAACCATTAACAGCTAAAAAATCTTGCTTAAATACCCCAAAGTTACACCCTTTGGGATACTTCCAATCATAGCAACGATTAAAACGCCATTCACCATTATTTAAACGTAACCATGGCATAAATTTATTTACCCTACCGAGTAATTTATTAATAAACCAATTTTGTGGTCCCCATTTAAATATCTTTTCTAGAATGATTGGTTTATTTAAAATGGTGTGCGTAAATTCTTTAGATAATAATACCCGATTACCCGCAACAAAGGACTTTTCTTGAATTAATTTTAAATGATTAGCTAAATAATCTGGAAATGGAATGCAATCACCATCAATAAAAATTAAGTAATCTCCCTTCGCAATAGAAACCGCTTTATTTAAAATAATTGACTTAGTAAAACCAATGTCTTCATGCCAAACATGGTGAATTACTTTACAATTAGCTTGATGTTTTTGAATGATATTTGAAGTATCTGAAGTAGACCCATCATCAGCGACAATGATTTCTGCATTTGGTAACTTAGATAACTGCCCAACCAATTGAATTAAGATCAAATCCAATGCCTTTGGCCAATTATATGTTGCTAAAATTATGCTTAGTTTAAAGTTTGGATCTTTCACTTGCATCTATTCTTAGTCTTTCAAGGGTGTTAATAACTTTTTAAAGGTGATACCGGATAAGAATATACACATAAGCGGAATAAATGCTGAACTACTTATATTATCAGTAAAAAATCCACCTTGAAGTGCTCCAATAGCATAACTAAATGCTATGATGACTGCAAATTTTCCATCTGGTGAAGATGCTTTTAAACCATAATAAATTCCTGAGATTATTATTAGTACTAAATCAATCATTCCTAAGATGCCTAAATCAATCCATAACCAATAATAATCATTATGTGGGTGATTTGTAGCACGCTCTCCCGTAAAACCGGTATATTTTTGATATTCATAACGAAAACTTCCGGTCCCATAGCCTATAATTGGAGACTTGGCAATTAATTCACGCGAATTTTTGTGAAATTCTAAGCGTAATCCAACCGATGTATCAGGGTCACCTGAATTATAGCTACTAATATCATTTTGCACTCTTTGAATTCCAGTTTGAACTACTTTAGATGTAAATAATATAGCGGGGATTGCAATGGCAGCAATTATTAAGAAAAAAAATACACCTTTTCGGATATTCCAAAGGATTAATAAAACTGCTAGCATACCAATAATGATTGCTTGTCCTGCACGGCCTTCTACCAAATAAAAAACATCAATTGCTGATAGTAAGAAAAATAGCATAATAAACCATTTGGTTTTTTTAGGTAAGCTATTTGGGTAATATAACCATGATGCCAATAACATTAAGCATGCTATGCCTAAAAAATAATTATGGTAAGTATGATAGCGAAAAGCTGCCCAATCACCAACTGGACCAACCCAAGCACCTGTTGTTGCAGAAAATGCTGGCTTATGGAGTAAAAACATTCCAAGTGATACAAATAGACTAATTAAAGCCCCGACAATAAATCCATAACACATAAACACGCGGTATCTTTGATTTGAAAAATATGCAAAAATTAATGGACTTAAAATAAAAATCCGCATTTTTACCAACATTTTAGTAATATCATGGTGTGGCGCTTGACTTTTAAACACCCATAACAACATGATTACATAAAGAGTTACACAAAAGATAATAAAATAATTGGTAAAAGCTAATTTGATATAAGCACGTAAATTTGGATCAAAAATAGCCATTAGACAAATTATCACAATTGTTACATTTTGTAATGCAGTCGATACTGGAATTGCAAGACCAGTTAAAAAAGCAATTAAAAGCGCTAAAAATGATTTATAACCATTTTGGATTACCATAACTATTCCCAAATAAATTTATTTACGCACTAACTTATAGTGCTTTTTAGTCCAATCAATATTACCCAGTATCTTTCCAAATAGCATCATTAAACGATGCCTCTTTTCTCGTTTGGTTAATTTGTAATTAGGATCTGGCGTAAAATTATGTTCAGCATTATTCTTTAACCATTCTTTAACTATTGGTGGATGACTTTTACTAAATCTTTCTAAACCTTTAATATCAATTTGATTATAGCTTAAAAATGGTTGTGGTTTTTTACCCCAATATTTTTCTACTCGTTGATTTTTTTCGTTCATTGCTTTAATTGATCTTACATGCCCATAATGATAAATTGGACACTTAACTAGTGCTGCTTTGGGATAACGACCTTGTTTATTTTGATCCATTACCACCCAAAATAATCCATCTGGTGCGAAGGAACGAATAGTATTTCGAATAATTCTTGGGGCTCTTTTATACCATCTTGGCGATGTAGCTATATATTCTGGAGTACCGTAGAAATGATAATAATCAAAAACTAATGCTTCTACATTCCTATTATGAAGATAATGCTTCATTTGAGCCTTAATTAATGGAATATCGTCCTCATGAATTATTTCATCACCCTCTAAATAAAAAGCCCAATCACCAGTACAGTTAAATTGAGCTATCATTTTTTGTTGAGCATAGGTAAATCCCCTATCACTCATAACTTCATTCCAAGTAGTTTCAATAATTCTTAATTTAGGATCCCCTATTTGTTTAATTTTCGCTAAAGTATCATCATCACTAAGACCAACAGCAACTATAACTTCATCACAAATAGCTAAAAGTGATTTTAAACTTTCTAAATAAGGATAACCTAACAATTCACCATTTTTAACAAAAGTAAAACCACTAACTTTCATAGGTTATTTCTTTTTAGCTGCAACAACCATTAGAGCATTTCGGCCTTCAATTTTAGGTTTTTGCTCAATTACTGCATCATCAATCAAGTCTTGCTCAGCTCTTTCCAAATAACGTAAACCCAGTTCTTGATGCGCCATTTCACGACCTCGAAATTGCACTACAAATTTGACTTTATCGCCATCTTCTAAAAAGCGTTTCGCATTTCTAAGCTTAATCTGATAATCATGCTCATCTGTTACCGGTCTTAATTTAATCTCTTTTAGATGAACTTGTTTTTGTTTCATCTTAATTTCATGAGCTTTTTTTTGCTCACGATATTTAAATTTACCAAAATCCATTAATTTGCAAACTGGTGGATTAGCATTTGGTGAAATCTCTACCAAATCGACTTGTAACTCATCAGCCTTTTGTAAAGCTTCATCAAGACTAATAACACCTAATTGTTCCCCCGTATCATCTATTATGACGCGTACTTCTTTTGCAGTAATTGCAGAATTAATGCGTACTTGTTTTTCCGTAGTTATGGTGTGTTCTCCTTTAAATATTAAACCAACTCTAAATTAAGTTTATCAATAAACTCATTTATTGGCATTCCGCCTAAATCTTCACCATCACGTTTTCTAACCGTAATAGTTTTATTTTCAACCTCTTGATCCCCAATTATAACTAAATATGGAATTTTTTGTAATGTTGCTGACCTGATTTTATAACCAATCTTCTCATTACTTAAATCAATTTCACATCTAAACTTATGCTTTAACTGTTCATAAACCTCTTGACTATATTGAGATTGCTTTTCTGATATATTTAATACTGCAATTTGACTTGGAGCTAACCATAATGGAAATTTACCTTCAAAATGCTCAATTAAAATTCCGGTAAACCGTTCTAATGATCCACAAATTGCTCTATGTAACATGGCGGGAGCCTTTTTAGAACCATCTTCAGCCACATATTCTGCCCCTAATCTAACTGGCATGAGGAAATCTAATTGCACTGATCCAGTAGTCCATAAACGCCCGATACAGTCTCTAACTACAAATTCGATTTTAGGCCCATAGAATGCACCCTCTCCTGGCATTAACTCCCAAGCTAAACCTTTGCTATTTAATGCCTCTGCTAATGCTTTTTCTGCCTTATCCCATGATTCATCAGTTCCAATCCGCTTTTCAGGCCTTGTAGACAACTTAATTAATATATCATTAAGACCAAATTTAGCATATACTTCAAATAGCATGTCACAAAAACTCGCAACCTCTCCTTGTATTTGATCTTCCATACAAAATATATGCGCATCATCTTGGGTAAAGCCACGAGTACGCATAATTCCATGCAGAGCCCCAGATGCTTCATTTCTATGACAAGAACCAAATTCAGCCAAACGTAACGGTAATTCGCGATAACTAGTAATTCCCTGCTTAAATATCTGTATATGGCACGGGCAATTCATTGGTTTAATCGCATATTCACGCTCTTCAGCTTCAAGGCTAAACATATCATCTTTAAATTTTTCCCAATGCCCCGATTTTTCCCAAAGGCTTTTATCTACAATTTGTGGTGTCTTAACTTCTTGATAATTATATTTTTTGAACATCAAACGCATATATTGTTCAATTACTTGCCATAAACGCCAACCTTTTGGATGCCAAAAAATCATACCGGGGGCTTCATCTTGAAGGTGAAATAAATCTAATTGTTTAGCAATTTTACGGTGATCGCGACGCTCTGCCTCTTCAAGCATTTTTAAATAAGCCGATAATTCTTCTTTATTACGCCATGCTGTGCCATAAATACGTTGGAGCATTTCATTATTTGAATCACCTCTCCAATAAGCACCTGCTAACTTAGTTAATTTAAATGCTTTTAATTTACCAGTCGATGGCACATGTGGACCTCTACATAAATCAATAAAATCACCTTGGGCATACAGTGAAATCACTTGATCTTCTGGAATTTCAGAAATAATTTCTACTTTATAATTTTCACCAATTGATTTAAAATATTTAATTGCTTCATCACGGGTCAATTCACGTCTTTCAATTGGAATATTTTGACTCACCAATTCAGACATTTTCTTTTCAATTAATGTCAAATCTTCTGGGGTAAATGGACGTGAATAGCTAACATCATAATAAAAACCATTTTCAATAACTGGTCCAATAGTGATTTGTGCTTCTGGGAAAATTTTTTTGACAGCCTGAGCTAATAAATGTGCAGTTGAATGACGAATGATTTCTAATCCTTCATCATCTTTTTCAGTAATAAGCTTTAAGTTACAATCTTCTTTGATTAGGTAACTCGTATCACATAATTGACCATTTACTACCGCCCCTATAGTAGATTTAGCTAAACTGATACTAATACTTTGGGCTATTTCATTAATCGTAACATTCTGGGTAAAAGATCTAACCGAACCATCCGGTAAGGTAACTCTTATTTCGCTCACTTAATATCCTTATTCTTTATTCTAATTGATTAATTTAAGTAAAAATACAGCTTGAATTTTAGCATAGTACAATAATAGTCAAATGAATAAATTATTTTCAGCAATTTTTTAATAAAGTGGCAACAAGGATTTCT
>CALFYC010000028.1 GCA_937952895.1 uncultured Neisseriaceae bacterium | reverse complement strand
TTAGCTCCAGCTACAGTTACCATTGCAGGACGTAAAACACGCTCATTTAATGAATATCCTTTTTGCATTACACTCACAATTGTATTCACCTCCTGACCTTCTACTTCAACGGCACTTACAGCTTGGTGTAGATTTGGATCAAGTTTAGATTTTGCTTCTGGATTAATTTCTTTAATCATTTGTCGCTCAAAAATTTGCTCCACTTGCTTTAAAGTTAATTCAACCCCCATCTTAATTGCTTCAAAATTACCAGATTGATCTTTTAATGCCATTTCCAAATAATCTTTTATTACAACAACATCTTTAGCAAAACCACTGATTGAGTAATCACGAGCCTTTTTGATTTCTTCATTACTGCGTTTTTGAATATTTTGCATCTCAGCTTGTGAGCGAACATATAAATCTTTTAATTCATTTACTTTATTTTCTAATTCAATAAGTTGTTTCTGTTCTTGATTTTCTACTTCTTTTAAATCGTTAAACTCTTTATCTAATGTCTCATCTGAGACATTTTCCATAGAGTTTTTATTTGCTTCATCCATAATAAGAACCTTAAAATATATGATTAATTTTATTTACCATTGATCATATTTAAGGATATTTTTTTATTTTTCAAGAGGAAAATTTATGAATCTATAAATGAATTTTTAGATTAGAGAATTAAAGAAAATAGTTACTAATAACCATTTGGATTATTACTTTGCCAATTCCAACTATCGCGACACATATCTTCAAGTGTAAGTTTAGTTTGCCAAGCTAAAATTTGCTTTGCATTTTTTGGATCCGCATAGCATATTGCAACATCACCAGTCCTTCTGGGAACAAAGTTGTATTTAATTGTGATATTATTAACTTTTTGAAACGTATTAATTACATCGAGAACCGAATAACCAATGCCTGTCCCTAAATTAATTTTAAGCAATTCATTTTTATTGTTAGCTAAATGCGACAAAGCACTGACATGCCCCAAAGCCAAATCAACCACATGAATATAGTCTCGAACCCCAGTTCCATCATGAGTTTGATAATCGTTGCCAAATATGTTTAAAGCATTAAGCTTTCCTACAGCAACCTGACTGATATAAGGCATTAAATTATTGGGTATTCCATTAGGGTTTTCACCAATTAAACCTGAAACATGTGCTCCAACTGGATTAAAGTATCTTAATATTATGATATTCCAATTATTATTAGCACTTCTTAAATCAGTTAAGATTTCTTCAATCATTAATTTTGTACGTCCATATGGATTTGTTGCTTTAGTTGGAAAGTCTTCCTGTAATGGCATAATTTTTGAATCACCATATACCGTTGCTGAAGAACTAAAAACTAAATTCCTTACCCCATATTTTTGCATTAAATCAAATAATATTAAACTACCCGATATATTATTAATATAATACTCCAGTGGTATTTGATTAGATTCACCTACCGCTTTTAATGCTGCAAAATGTATTACTGAATCAATGCTATTTTCATTAAATATTAGTTCTAATTGGGATTTATTACAAATATCTACATTATAAAATTTAGCTTGTCGATTAGTAATTTGTTCAATTCTTGATAAAACTTTAATATCTGAATTAACCAAATTATCAGCAATGATAACATTGTAATTTGCATTAAGTAATTCAACAACTGTATGTGAACCAATATAACCAGCACCGCCTGTCACTAATACTGTTTTAATCATAATTATTTAACCTTACTTTCAGTATTCGTATTTAATGATTTAATACCTGATTCCTTATTTTTAACTTTATATGATGCTTCCATGATTAATTTATTTAAATAATCAGCAGGCACCAATCCAGGAAGGAGTGTGCCATCTTCTAATAAAATTGTTGGCGTTGCCTCTACTTTTACTAAGCTTTCTGCAACATATTTCATTTGGGCTAATAAACCACTATTAATACAATTAGTTTTTTTGGGTAAAGACTTCCCATCTACCATCCAATCCAAAAAAGTTTGCTCTGGAATTTGACTACATAGAATTTTTTTTGCATCATCTGATGCATTTGGATGAATATCCAAAGGATATAAAAAATAATAGACTGTAACATTATTTAGTTTTGCAATAGTAGTCTTTTCTAAATTTTGGCAAAATGGACAATCTGGATCAGTAAAAACAGCTATTTTATTTTGCCCAGTTCCTAATTTTTGGCGTAAGGCAATATTTAATGGTAATTGACTCCAATTAAATACACTTAACTCTTCTACTCTTTCTTGCGTAATAATTTTTTTAGTATCTAAATCAACTAAGTTGCCCAATAAAATATATTTACCATTTTGATCAACATAAAAGACTTTATGACCTGAAGTTACTTCATATATTTGGGTAATATTTGTTTTATTTACTTGATCAATTTGAAGATCTGGCAAATTAACTTTTAAACTTTGAATAATCTTATTCTGTGCTTGGTTTTCACTTTGATTACTTGAAACTATGATATTAGACTCAGTTACTGAAATAGCACAATTTACACATAAAAATAATATTAACCAAAATAAGTATTTTTTCATAATTACCTAATTAAAAGCCTGAATTTTAAAACTCAGGCTTTTATTAACTTAATTTAAATTTATTTAGAACTACTAACTTTTGAGCCAGCTGCTGTATCCATCATACCCATTAACTGTTCAGCACTAGCTGCTCCTTGAAGGATTTGACCATTTTCTAAAATAATCGTTGGAGTTCCTTCCACTTGAACTAAATCAGTACCAACTTTAATTGACTTATCAATACCTGTTGTATCACAAGAAACATTATCTGGAAGAGGTTTTTTAGATCTCATCCAATCTATCCATGTTTGTGATCTATTTTGACTACACCAAATTTTACTAGCATCAGATTTTGCGTTAGGATGAATTGGTAATGGGAATAAAAATACATATACTGTTGTATCTTTTAATTGAGGGACAACTTGTTTTTCAAACATTTGACAATAAGGACAATCAGGATCTGAAAAAACCACTAATTTTCTCTTACCAGTCCCATTAACTTCAGAAATAGCTAAATCTAAAGGTAATTTATTCCAATCAATTTTACTTAATTCTTGAGTTTTTTCTTCAGTCAAACTTTTCTTATTAGCAATATCAAAAACATTACCAAATACTAAATATTTGCCATCTGTTGATACATAAAATACTTTACGACCTACAACAACTTCATATAACCCATTAATTTTTGACTTATTTACTTCATCAATTTTAGTAATTCCTGGAATTGATTTTTTTAACTCTTCTTTAATTTGATCTGTAGATTTTGAATTACTTGTTGCATTTTGACAACCTAATAATAAACCCGTAGCAAGCAATGCGCATAATATTTTTTTCATAGATGTTCTAACCTTTATTAATAAATTAAGTACATATTCTAATAGTGGATCGCCTTATTAATCAAATATTTTTTTAAAAATTCAGATTTATTAATCAAATTAAGCCCAAAATTTCTTAAACCTGGCAACCCAAAATACTTAATTCCAAAAATTTTAGATAAACCATGACAAAGCATCTGCATTTGTTTAATTTTCGTTAATCGTTCTATATTATATTGATTAAGTATAGCACTATCGGCAATTTGCGAAGAACTACACTTAGCTAAAATTTCCACTAATAATTTTGCATCCCCAAAACCCAAATTAACCCCCTGGCCTGCTAATGGGTGTATTGTATGAGCAGCATCTCCAATTAACACGATTTTTTTAGCATAAAGTATATCTGT
>CALFYC010000027.1 GCA_937952895.1 uncultured Neisseriaceae bacterium | reverse complement strand
ATACGAGATCGCTGATCGTGACTGGAGTTCAGACGTGTGCTCTTCCGATCTATACTCTCTGTAGCTAATAATCCTTTGACAAATTTTAATATCTCAGCGTGTGGCACCGGAGATGCTGCTATTGTAATTGAATCAGATGCAAATACTTGCCCAAATGATGATAAAACTGCAATCAAAAATAAGAGTTTTAATAGTTTCATAGCTAACTTTCACCTTCCTTTAATATTCTTTAACTAAAATTATTTATGGCGTAAAAATAATGCCAATCTATCACCTAACCACTGAATTAACTGAACCATAATTACCAATAAAACTACTGTAACAATCATAACATCAGTTTGAAACCTTTGATAACCATAACGAATTGCCAAATCACCCAATCCTCCACCACCCACAGTTCCAGCCATAGCAGTATATGAAACCAAGGCAATTGCTGTTACTGTAATACTTGAAATAATATTAGGTAGAATTTCTGGTAATAATATGTGACGAACTATTTGCCAGTTGGAAGCTCCACATGATTCTGCCATGTTAATGATTCCGCTATCTAATTCTTGTAGCGCATTCTCAACCAGCCTTGCAAAAAATGGAAAAGCTCCAATAACTAAAGGTGGAATTACACCCTTAGCACCTAAAGATGTCCCTACCAATATAGTAGTAAGAGGCATCATTACAATTAATAAGATAATAAATGGAATTGATCTTAAGACATTAACAATAAAAGATAAGAGATTAAAGATAAGTCTATTTTGTAGTAAGCTACCTTTATTGGTGAGATATAAAGCCATTCCAATTGGTATACCAATAATAGAACTTAAAAACACGGATACCCAAAGCATGAATAAAGTGTCGCAAGTTGCCTGATATACTTCAGTTATATCAATATCCGAAAAAGCCTGTAATAACATTTAATCTTTCAATAATAGGTTTAATTAGCAAAGCCTTATTGTAACACCAAATTAAGCATATAAATTAAAAATCTTTGGATCTAAATTATCACTCCATAGTAGATATAACTTAATAAATAAAGACTTTAGATCCTATAGTTAAAATCCATTAATAAGAAAAAATGAGTAAATTAATTGTTCAAAAATTTTTATGTCATTATAAAGATATAAGATGGATTGACATAAAGTGGGCTATAATTAAATTAATGTAGCCCACCTTTTGACTGAGTTATTTATTCTTTTTATTATCGCCTTGTAGATTTTCTAAATAATAAATATTCGTTGAATCAAGCCCTAGCCCAATAAGAATCACACCATTTTTTGCACTTCCATCACTATTAATATATGGGAATTGCATACTAGCTGGAATCGTGTTTGTAGCCGCCATGGTATTATCTAAATCAGAGTAATATAAGTAGTGATCCTTTGATGCAATATAAACACCATTTTCATTACCAGTCATTGATGTTATTGAATTTATACCGCTTTCAGTTATTACCCAACTTTTAATAGAATCTGTATATGTATATATGTTATTGTTATAATATATAATAGGACCATTTCCCTTAATTGCCAGAAGCGAAAAAGGATTAGTTTGATAAAGATTATATAATTCCTGTCCCAACTGATTCCATGTTTTACCATTATCTCTAGACACATGAGCTAAAATGATAGGATTTGTTTGTGAAGAATCAGACGCCACCTCTATGATGTATATTGATCCATCCAAGCCCTGCACAACATCTTGTAAAGCGCCATGAGTAGAATATATTGTATCCCATTTAGCACCTTTATTGTAGGAAGCTTTTAAAAACCTGCCCGCATCACTAATTGCATAGATTACTGTACTTGAACTATTATTATATGACCTAAGTGTAGTAATCAGTTTAGGAGCATTAGTCAACGTATCCCAATTACCCCCGTTATCAACTGAGCGATAAAGTGTGAAAGTATCAGTTGCATATAAAATTTTTCGATTATTTGAATTATCATTAAGTAATGTAATACTTGTAAGAGTACCATTGAATGAACCTAAACTTTGAAAATCACCTAACGTATTTTGGTTTTGAGTAATACTTATAGGGGAATTAACAAAATTCGAAGCAACTGCCACACATACAAATAGGACTTGAAATATCAAGGCTAAACATAATTTATTAAATTTTTTCATTTTACACATCCATTTAAAAAAAGAGCTTATAATCTAAACAAGTTTATTATTTTTTATAGTTATTAAACTTTTGCTACTAATATTATACCATAAAAAGTCAAACTTTGCTTATCATTTTTTCTTTTTGTTTTTTCTTCTTATTGCGATTAAAGTAGCAAGATTGTATTTGTTAATCACTAATTTAATCTATATAAAAATTTCACCTAAAAATTTAGCTTATAATCTTGCTGATCTTGATTCAAATTTAAATTATATTGTATGCAAAAATCCACACAATAAAACATATTGATAAAAATTTAT
>CALFYC010000026.1 GCA_937952895.1 uncultured Neisseriaceae bacterium | reverse complement strand
AAGTATTAAATAAGTTATTTAGATTTTGCTTCGCTAAAACCACACGATTTAAGATTACTTGTGGCGCAACTATAAAATGATTTGAAATTAGGCGCTTCAGTATATATCCATTTACTAGATTTTGCTGGGTAGAAAAATTTACCTTTTTTACTAGTATAAATTCTAAGTGTAGCATTGACATGTTCAGGTCCAGAATAAGAGCAGTCTACCAAGCCAAATGTTCCATCAGGACCATTAGTATTATATAAAGTTGCACTATTAAAAGTAGTTAAGAATTGGCTTTCCAACAGATTTTCATTTGTAATTTGCCAATTTTTATATTGACTAGTTAATTGGCAATTTACATAATCACTACACTTAATTGCGGTTACTGGTGGGCAATAATCTAATGCATGTGTTATATTAGTTAAAACAATGGTAAAAATAGTACCTATTACAATTTGCTTAATTAACATTTTATCTTTCATGTCAGAACCTAAAATAAATATTTATATACTTTGTGGCAATTAGCTTAACATATTCTAGCCTGGAATGTAAAGGTTAATGAAGAAATTCTATTTTAGAAGACAAAGGAGTATCATATCGCCAAATATTTTGGTAGTGTCTCAGTTCCAAAAATCTATATTCTATTATCAAAGGATTATCATTCAAAGTAAGATACTACGAATATTTTATTGCTATTGACATTTTAATTAATGATGTGCTAAGATAATTGTAATAAATAGAATTATAATAATAAATAAAATTATAAGGATACATAAAATGAAACTTTCTTTATTTAAATTATCAAGTATATGTTCTTTTTTGATTTGCATGGGTTTTATTAATGCTACAACGATACCATTTAGCCCATATAAAGATGTTACGGTTGGTTTTAATAGTAACAGCAATGTTATCTCAACTAGAGTAAATGTGCCAGCTGACCAAACTCTTCCTAATTCATTATTGTCAACTTTAGATAAATCTGTTACTACAGTAACTTGGGGTTTTGCAACTGGTGAATGTGGCCAAGAGCAATGGGGTTGGTTGCAACCATCAGTAACATCTACATTTGCATCTACAAATGTAAATGGTTTTAATGCAGCAGGTGAAAAATACATAATTGCAACAGGTGGTGCGGCAGGAGCATTTACATGTGGTTCAGATACTGGAATGAAAACATTTGTGGATCGCTATAATTCATCAAATTTAGTTGGTTTAGATTTTGATATTGAAGGTAACCTTTATTATCCGTACAATCCAGAATTAGTTCAATCATTAATTAATGAAATAGCATATATTCATACAGTATATCCAAATCTTAAAATTAGTTTTACTCTAGGAACTAATGCTGGGGTGACAACATATCCTGGAGAAAGTGCACCATTTGGTGTTAGTGACTTAGGAGCTTTAGTACTAAATGATTTGGCAGCACTATCTCCAGATAAAAGTTTTCCTTATAATGTAAACTTAATGGTTATGGATTATGGTTTTCCTGCAAACACAACTCCGAACTTATTATCTGATATATGTGCAGTAAAAAGCACAGATAGTACAGTTTGTGATATGGGGCAATCCGCAGTTCAAGCAGCAAAGAATTTACATAATGCCTACAATATTCCTTATAACCATATTGAATTGACACCAATGATTGGTAAAAACGATAACCAAGCTCAAATTTTTACTGAGGATGACGTTACAACATTAGCTAATTTTGCAGTAGAAAATAATTTAGCTGAGGTTCATATGTGGTCTTTTGATCGTGATACAGGTGATTGTTATTCACCAACACAAGATGGTCATGCAAATCCAACTTGTAGTCAATTACAACAAGAACCAATGGCGTTTCAAAAAGATTTTGTTAAAGCATTGACTCAATAATCTAAATTAATATAATAAAAACTCCAAGGATTATTCCTTGGAGTTTTTATTGAATATAAGTAAACTTATTACAAATTATCAAATTTTAAAATAATTAAAAAATAGATAATGCACCTTCTTCAGATTGTGTGACATGTTGTCTAAATTTAGTGAACAATTCGCGACCAAACCCGTGGTTGTAATGTGTAATGTCTGGATGTGATGCTTGGCGTTGTTCGAGATCGTGGCTATTTACTAAAACTTCCAAAATTCCATTTTCTAAATCTAAGATAATAATATCACCATTTCGAATCTTTGTTAGATTTCCATTATTAAGTGATTCTGGAGTTAAGTGAATCGCATTAGGTATTTTTCCAGATGCACCAGACATTCTACCATCAGTAACTAATCCTACTTTATAACCTTGATCTTGTAAAGATGAAAGTAGTGGTGTTAAACCATGTAATTCAGGCATACCATTAGCCTTGGGACCTTGATGGGTTAATACAACAACACAGTCACAATTTAATTCACCATTTTTATAAGCTTCAGTTACTTCTTCTTGGGTATGAAATACCTTAGCTGGAGCTTTTACAAAATGATGTTCTTTAGCGATTGCAGAAATTTTACTAATTGCGCGTCCTAGATTTCCAGTTAATAATTTTAAGCCCCCATCTGGAGTAAATGGATTACCAATCGGACGAACAATACTGCTATTACCATTAATCGCTTCTTTCCAGATTAATTTTCCATCTGATAATTCAGGGTTTTTGGTATAGTAGATCGGAAGAGCGTCGTGTAGGGAAAGAGTGTCT
>CALFYC010000025.1 GCA_937952895.1 uncultured Neisseriaceae bacterium | reverse complement strand
TCGTGGTATGAATATCACGATTACTACTACAGCCAAAACTAGTGCTGAAGCTAGGGCGTTACTAAAAGCATTTAGTTTTCCAATCAAATAAGGATTAAATATGACAAGATTAGCTTTAATTGAAAGAGAATTAAAACGAGCAGAGCTTGTGAAGAAGTTTGCAAATAAGCGTGCAGAGTTATTCACGGTTATTAATAGTTCTTCAGCAACAGATGAAGAAAAATTTGATGCGCGTTTAAGTTTACAAAAATTACCACGCGATTCATCTCCATCTAGAAGAAGAAATCGTTGTGTTTTAACTGGCCGCCCACGTGGAACTTTCCGCAAGTTTGGTATAGCGCGTAACAAGCTAAGACAACTTGCATTAAAAGGCGAGATCCCTGGTGTTATCAAAGCTAGTTGGTAAGAAGGAGTAGTAAGAAAATGATGCAAGATACAATTGCTGATATGTTAACGCGTATTCGCAACGCTCAGTCTGCGAGCAAAGAGAATGTGGTGATGCCTTCGTCTAAAGTTAAAGTTTCAATTGCCAAAGTTTTAAAAGAAGAGGGCTATATTGAAGATTTTAGAGTTGATGGCGATAAGAAGCCTGAATTATCTGTAATGTTAAAATATTATGCCGGTAAGCCGGTAATCGAAAAAATCGAGAGAGTTTCTCGTCCTGGGTTACGTATTTATCGTGGTTGTGATGATTTACCTACGATAATGAGTGGTTTGGGCGTTGCGATTATTTCAACATCAAAAGGTGTGTTAACTGATCGTAAAGCTCGCCAGCTGCAGGTTGGTGGTGAAATTCTTTGTGTAGTATCTTAAGGGGAGAGGTTATGTTATCACGTATTGCTAAGATGCCTCTGGATGTTCCTAAGGGTGTAGAGGTTTCATTACAGGGTGCAACGGTTAAAGTTAAAGGTCCATTGGGGCAGTTGGAAAATTCATTTAATGAGGTGGTTGAGGTTAAGCAGCAAGATAATACATTGGTATTAAGTGTTCGTGAAGAAACTCAATTTGCTAAAGCTATGTCTGGAACTGTTCGTGCCTTATTGAATAATATGGTATTAGGTGTAGTGTCAGGGTTTGAGAAAAAGCTAACGATTATCGGTGTTGGTTATCGCGCAGCAGTGCAGGGTAATAAATTAAATTTATCGTTAGGGTTTTCCCATCCGGTTGAATTTGTGGCGCCAGCTGGTATTAAGATTGAAACTCCTAGTCAAACTGAGATAGTGATTAAGGGTATGGATAAACAGTTGGTTGGTCAAGTTGCTGCGGTTATTCGTGGATATAGATCGGTAGAGCCATACAAGGGTAAAGGTATTCGTTATGCTGATGAACAGGTTTCTTTGAAAGAAACTAAGAAAAAATAGTTAATCCTTAAAATTTAAAAGGCTATTAAAAAATGAACAAAAAAGAGTCTAGACTTAGACGTGCAAAAAGAACCAGATTAAAAATTGCTGAGCTTGAAGCCAAGCGCTTAGTAGTATTTAAATCAAATAGTCATATCTATGCACAAATAATAGATGAAACTGGTGCCAAAGTCTTGGCCTCATCTTCAACTTTAAGTAAAGATGTGTTAGGGTTGGTAAAAAATGGTGGCAATATTGAAGCATCAAAAATAATCGGTAAGAAAATTGCTGAAGCTGCTTTAGCTGCTGGAATCAAAGAGGTTGCCTTTGATAGGTCAGGATTTAGATATCATGGTCGTGTAAAAGCGTTGGCGGATAGTGCTCGTGAGCATGGTCTTGTATTCTAATTGGAGTATAGATAAAAATGACTGAAGTTAAAGATCAATTTATAGAAAAGATGATTAGTGTAAACCGCGTAACCAAAGTGGTTAAGGGTGGTAGAATCATGGGTTTTGCTGCATTAACTGTGGTTGGTGATGGTGATGGTGGTATTGGTATGGGTAAAGCCAAATCAAAAGAAGTTCCAGTTGCCGTACAAAAAGCAGTTAAAGAAGCACGTAAAAGTATGGTTAAGGTCCCTTTAAAGCATGGAACAATTCATCATAATGTTTTTGCAAGACACGGTGCAACTACGGTTTATATGCAGCCAGCTAAAGAAGGTACTGGGGTGATTGCGGGCGGTGCTATGCGTGCAATTTTTGATGCAATTGGCATTAAAAATATAACGGCTAAAGTTCATGGCTCAACTAATCCATATAACGTAGTTAGAGCTACTTTAAAAGGCTTACAAAATATGTATACGCCAGCTGAAGTTGCGGCTAAACGTGGTAAAACTGTTGAAGAAATTCTGGGAGAATAGTAAATGACTAAAAAGACAGTGAAAGTTACTTTAGTAAAAAGTCTTATTGGTCGTTTAGCGTCACATAAGGCTTGTGCTTATGGGTTAGGTTTAAGAAAAATTCGTCAAACAGTTGAAGTGATCGATACACCTGAGAATCGTGGTATGATCAATCAAATCAATTATTTATTAAAATGTGAGGAATAATAGTCATGTTTTTAAATTCAATTAAACCAGCTATTGGTTCTACTCATGCACCAAAACGTGTTGGTCGTGGAATTGGTAGTGGTCTTGGTAAAACAGCTGGGCGTGGCCATAAGGGCCAAAAAAGCCGTGCTGGAGGTTTTCATAAGGTTGGTTTTGAGGGCGGTCAAATGCCACTTCAAAGAAGATTACCTAAACGTGGTTTTAATTCTATGAATGTAGCTAATGAAGTGCGTTTATCAGATTTAAATAAATTAACTGAGAATGATATTGATCGTTTAACTTTATTAAGTAATCATTTAATTTCACAACATGCAAATAAGATTAAGGTTATTAATACAGGTAAAATTGAACGAGCTATTAATGTTCGTGGTATTTGTGTAACTGCGGCAGCTAAAGCAGCTATTACTGCAGCTGGTGGATCTGTAGAATAAATAAAGGTAAAAAGTAGAAAATGGCCGTTACTCCTAATAAAAATAAATTTGCTGATTTAAATAATGAAATATTAGGCTTAGACATGATTCTAAGATTGACGCTATATATCATGGTGCTGACAATAATACCAGCAAGTAGGCTATTTACTTTTAGTTTTAAATTAATCAGCCCGGTTGCAACACCACTTAAACCTGCAATCAAAGCCGAAAGCAATATCGCCAGCGGTAAATTAACATCAGCAATTAATAAACTAGCGCAAACCGCACCACCAAGCGGGTAAGAACCTTCGGCACTGAGATCAGGAAAGTTAAGCAAACGAAAAGGAAT
>CALFYC010000024.1 GCA_937952895.1 uncultured Neisseriaceae bacterium | reverse complement strand
AACCAGCCAGCAAAAAAAACAGGAAATTAAAAGAAAAAACCCGCGCAGGCATTGACTTTCCTTTAATAGGGCTGCGTATATTAGAGGCTCTATAATAATTTTTTAATATTTATTATATGAAAAATTAAAATTGCATAACTTACTGACATAAATATCATCAACATATCTGGCATTTTAATACCCACAAGATGAATTAGCACAATAGATAGAGCTGCAGTTAAAATATAAATCAAAGTGTAGATCATGACCACCCTTCTTCATCATGCTGCAAAATTTCCGTTGACTCTTGATTTAATAAATCAATATTATCTGAATAGCAAATTACAACCGCAACAGAATCAGCAACTGCAGAAGGTAACACATTATGAATATAACCAATCGGCTTAAATTGAATAACTTTATGAACTATTTTATATTTTTTTAAAGCTATTTTTAAGTCAGGTAATGGAGATGTAGATAAATTAAGTAATATTAAAATTCTGTAATTTGGATACTCTTTGCTTATATAAGTAGGACGATAATCTTGATTATGGAGAAGTTTTGCAAGTATATCAGGCTGTGTTTCTCCACCTTCAAGTTTTGCTGTATAATTTGCAGCACCGCGTAACCCACTTACCCTTTGATTTAATTCAATTAAAACTGGTTCACCATTTTTAACCATTAATTCCGTATGAGCAAATCCACTATTTAATTCTACGGCATTAAGTATTTTTTGTGTATAGCTAATTATTTTTCTATTAAGTAAATCGTTTGTAGAAATTTCTATATATCGATATATTAGTTTACCATTATTAAGAAATTTTTTTTTATACTTTTGTATTGATGAAACATAATGATTACCTTGATAAGAAACAGTATCTATAAAATATTCATCCCCATCAATATATTCACAAATTAAATATTCTAAAATTTCTTCATTCAAATAAGAATTAATTCTATTTTTAATATCCGTAATATCTAAATTATTAAAAAAATCTTTTAATTGAATAAATGAATTTATTTTAGCTACCCCATATGATGAAACCCCATTTAAAGGCTTAACAAAACATGGATAGTTAATTTTTTTGAAAGATGGATTATCAATATTATCAATACCAAATCTAAACTTCACCTGTGCTACATTTGGAATTTGTTGCTGTTGTAATATTATGTTTGTTTTATATTTATTAGTCCTATATTCTGTATACTTTGGATTATTATATGAGTTAAGCTTTAATAACATTGCTATTTGATCAGCAACTAGTCCAGAAGAATAGCTTTCGCAACCATTTAAAACAAATTCTATATTTTCATTTTTGATTAGATTTAAAATTGTATTTATATCAGCATTATCAACAAATATTTGTTTATTAAACCAATCTTTCTCTGGCCTAATAAATATTTCCAAGTCGCTTTTTGTATATAGAGCAATTGTTTTTATATTTGCTTGTTTAAAACTGTTGTATAAAAACTCTGCTGATGAAAATGGATTTACTATCAAAATATTCATAAAGCAATTATTCTTTCATTTAAATTTTAAATAAATCAAAAACAGATCTAATATTCCATAAATCCCTAAATCTGGAATCTTAATGAAAAAGTAACAAGCTAATCCATCAAAGTATAATTATAAATAAATTTTTAACTAAAGAACTATATATTTATTACCCAATTATTATAAAAATCATAATTAATGACATAACCACCATTGTAATGTATTCAATAATTGCAATACTTCCTAGCGGAACTTTAAGGAATGTACCAACACAAGCACAATAAAATTGCTGCTTCATTAATTTGGCTTTAATTACACCAATACTTGCAATTAGCATTACAAAAAATACAGCCATATTTAAATATAAATCCTGCCCGCATAATAAATAAGCAATACCAAAACATAATTCAATAAATGGATAAATATAGCCATAGATGTAAAACCTACGTGCAACTATGTCATAAGATGAAAAACCATCGGCAAAACCTTTTAAATCAAGTATTTTAAAGAAAGAAAATACAATGAAAAAACTTGCCATAAAATTCATCATGAATGTATCTAGATTAAATTTGATTAGGCTAATTAGAATATTTATACCAATTAAATAACTAAAAATTAAATAAATTGGTTTATAAGAAACTGATTGACTAATAGATTTATAAGTTATTGATGATTCGAGCAAAATTTTATCAGAAACAAGATAGTCACCAATCTCTTTTAATAATTGATTCAAGCTATTAGTATTTACTTCTTGATCAGTAATAAAAGAAATCTGAGTGTTAAGATTATCAAATACGATATTAGTTGCTTCAATACGTTCACTTAATAATGATGTGATACTATTAACACAACTACCACATTTTATATTATTGATTAAAAAGAAATATTGCATTAAGGACTATTCTCGGAATTTTTTTATAAGTGACTTGATCTCCTCAATTTTAGCTCCGATTTCTTGTATATTACCACTTTTAGCGGCATTACATAAGCAATAAGACATATGCTTTTCTAAAATATTCACTTCAATTGTTTTTAATGCATGACGAGCAGCTTTTAATTGAGTTAAAATATCCACACAAATACGATTTTCAACTATCATTTTTTTGATCCCATCTAATTGACCAGATACTCGATTAATCCCATTTATTTCAGCATCATGAGATGGTTGACGATCATGATTCATAATTTTTCCCTCTAAATAATCAATATACCCGTGGTAAAAATATATAGATGATTACTAATTTCCATTGACCCCTAGCTTAGATCGACCAGAATAGTTAAACTTTAGATTACTCTGACTTCTAAAATAGACTAATTTTTATAAGTGAATGAAATATTCTATCTCTTGACAATTTATATATAATATCTTAACATAATTTAGCATTTCCACACAAATAATTAACCCATCTTTGATTAAGATTAAATGCCATGGTAAATAAAATTTCATTTCTAAGTAAATGATGAAGTTAAAACAAATATTAATTCTTACCTTATTCAATAAAATAAGTAAATTAGCCAATAGCTTATAAATAAATTATAATTTAGACAAATTTCGCAAATAAATCATAATCGTTACTCGAAGTTATTGTAACTTCAAGAATATCCCCAACTCTAATTTGATGAGTTTCCGGTTTATTTTTTATATATACTAAGCCATCAATTTCCGGAGCATCATATTTAGTTCTTGCAATAATTTCACGTTTAGTTATCTCATCAACTATAACTGTAATTGTTTTACCAACTTTACTGGCTAATTTAGCAGTGCTAATAGCTTTTTGATGTTGCATAAAACGGTGATAACGATCTTCTTTAATAGACTCGGGCACCTGGCTTTCAATTACGTTAGCTTTCGCACCTTCAACTGGGGAATATTTAAAGCAGCCAACTTTATCAAGCTTAGCCTCTGTTAAAAAATCTAATAGTATCTGAAAATCTTCTTCAGTTTCACCAGGGAAACCAACAATAAAAGTACTACGAATAGCTAAATCTGGACAAATATTGCGCCATAGCTTAATTCGCTCTAATACATTAGTTGAATTAGCTGGGCGTTTCATTGCTTTAAGAATTTTAGGACTTGCATGTTGAAATGGAATATCTAAATAAGGTAAAATTTTACCACTAGCCATTAAAGGAATTATTTCATCAACATGAGGATATGGATAAACATAGTGTAGTCGGACCCATACGCCCAATTTACCTAACTCTTCACACAGATCTAACATTCGAGTCTTAACTGGTCTACCATTATGAAAACCTGTGCGATATTTAACATCTACACCATAAGCACTCGTGTCTTGTGAAATTACTAATAATTCTTTACACCCACTTTTTACTAATTTCTGCGCTTGATTTAAAACATCACCAATGGGATAAGAATCTAATTTTCCGCGTAAATCCGGAATAATACAAAAAGTACAAGTATTATTACAACCCTCAGAGATTTTTAAATAAGCATAATGTTTGGGTGTCAATTTAATTCCAGTATCTGGCACTAAATCTACAAATGGATCATGTGGCTTATCAGAATATTTATGCACAATATCTAAAACCTCATTTGTTGCATGAGGGCCTGTCACTCCTAACACTTTAGGAAATTTTGTTTTAACAACATCACCTTTGGCACCAAGACAACCAGTTACAATAACTTTCCCATTTTCACTAAGTGCTTCATCAATTGCACTTAATGATTCTTCAATAGCAGAATCAATAAATCCACAGGTATTAACAATTACCAAATCAGCATCAGTATAATCATTAACAATTTCATAACCCTCAGCCTTTAACTGAGTTAGGATATTTTCTGAATCAACCAACGCTTTAGGACATCCAAGCGATACAAAACCAATATTTGCCATTTATTTTATTTCTTTGTAGGTTTGTTAAATGGGAACTGCATATATTTCAAAATATTTTCAGCACGCTGTTGTAAATGTTCTTGCATCTTCAAAAATGCTGTTGTATTATTTTGAACATACTCCTTAATTGTTTCTTCTAATTGAGGGCCTTGCTGATGCATGAATTCACGCCACAGCTCAACACCTGAAGGTAATTTTTCTTTGCCATATACGTCACGAATTTGTTCATAAAATTTTTTCTGTACTTTTTTAAATAAATCTACCCCATGTTCCAAAAATGGACTAACTGAAGATTGAAATGATTTACCATAAAAGCGAATAACTTGAAATAAAAAGTCATTCGAAAACATCGGCACACCATTTACCTCTTCTTCTAAAATAATTTGCAATAATACGCTACGGGTTACATCCTGCTTTGACTTAACATCTACAACTTCAACCATTTCACCGGATACTATCATATCTTTAATATCATCCAACACAATGTAAGTGCTTGTTGCTGTATCATATAACCGACGGTTTTGATATTTTTTTATATGTCGAATTTCATTACTATATCTTTTTTGCATCCGTTCCCTCCAAGTAGCTATACAAAAGCCTATATTTTTCAAGACAATTTAAGACTTGACAAATTATACTGCGATGCAACATAATAATGCCTATGACACATTGCGTATATGTTTATTTACGTCATGCTTGCATATAAATTGAGGCTATAATTATACACTATAGGGGAGATAAAATGTTTAATAAAAATACCGAGCGCTTCACAGAAGCAGCAGTGCAAAATGTTGAAAGCACAAAAGATTTAATTCAAACTTCATTAGAAAGTATTGAAAAAATCGCAAAATTAAATCTTACGGCATCAAGACAATTTGTCGAAGAAGCTAGTCAAGCGGTAAAAGAAATTGCTTCGGTTTCTAATCCAACAGAATTATTTGAACGAATTAACCATTTAGCAACTCATACAGTTGAAAATGGCATCTGTAATTGTCGTGATTTATATGAAGTTATAACAGACGTTCAAAATAAAATGGGTAAATTATTAGAAGCAAAAATTGGTGAAGCACAAAAAAATTTATCCGATGCTGTTGATGGTTTATCACAACTTGGTACACCACGTAACTCTACAGTACAAGATTCATTACGTTCATGGACAAATGGTATGAATCAAGCATTAAATACTTTAAACAAAATGGCAGTTCAAGTTTCTGAATTTACTAATAATAATATCAAAGCAGCAACTAATGCAACTGTTAGCGCTGTAAAAAAGACTTCAACAACTAAAAAATAATTTAGTTGTTATATAAACCTTAAACCCTGTCAATTTTTAACTGAACAGGGTTTTTTATTATTAACCAACATTATACAATATCAATTTTTTTGAATAGTTAACTATTCAAAAAAACTTCATCGAAATTCTCCAAGTAAGATAAATTTCTGATAGAATAATCACTTAGTTTTATAGCTAAGCCATCCGAATTTTGACTGAGATTAAAAAATATGATTGACATAGATGTACTATGGCAACAATGCCTTGTTCTACTTAAACAAAAATTTGGCGAAGAAATCTACAATACATGGTTTCGAGCCTTAAAAATTAATCAAGTAGATGACCAATTACAGATAATTGCGAACAATAGACTAGTTCAGGATTTTATTGAAAATAGATATTG
>CALFYC010000023.1 GCA_937952895.1 uncultured Neisseriaceae bacterium | reverse complement strand
ATTAATAACTCGTCAATTTGCAATTTTATTAAATTCAGGATTATCGGTAGAGCAGGCTTTATCTGCTTTAATTGACCAACTAGATAATCAAGATCAAAAAACAATTATGATGGGGGTTAAAAGTGAAGTTTTAAGCGGAAGACCATTAGCTGCATCAATGAGGATGTTTCCTAAAGTATTTCCTGCTGTTTACTGTAGTTTAATTCATGCCGGTGAACAATCTGGTAGTTTAGCCAAAGTAATGACGAAATTAGCTGAATATAGTGATAGAACACGTGAATTAACCAGTAAAATCATGATGGCACTTTTATATCCGATAATTGTCTCAGTAGTAGCTGTAGTTATGATTATTGCCTTACTAGTTTTTGTGGTTCCACAAGTAGTTAAGGTATTTGAATCATCAAAGCAAGAGTTACCATTTCTCACGAAAGCTTTAATTGCTACAAGTAATGGCTTAAGAAGTTATGGGTGGGTCCTATTAATTATAATAGCAATTGTGGTATTTAGTATATTTCGGTTATTAAAACAACATGCATATAAGGTGCGTTTTCATCGCAAATTATTAGAAATTCCAGTGGCTGGAAAATTATTAGTTAACATTGATGTAGCTAGATTTACTCATACCTTATCTTTATTGTTAGCCAGTGGTGTACCTATGATTTCAGCATTAGAAGCTGGGCGTGATACGGTTAAGAATTATATGATGAAAAATGCTATTGATAATGCTTTGCAAGCAGTTCAAGGTGGTGTGCCATTAGCTGTTGCTATGGGCAATGAAAATGCATTTCCACCAGTTGTAATTCACTTAATTGCAAGTGGTGAAAAATCAGGTAACTTAGACCATTTATTAGAACAAGCTGGATCTCATCAAGAGCTTGAACTTTCACATAGAAGTCAATTACTAACTGGTATTTTAGAACCGGCTTTAATTCTTTTTATGGGTGGCATAGTCTTATTAATTGTAATTGCAATAATGTTACCAATCCTTAATATGAATAAAATGGTTATGTAATTTTAGACCATATTGTAAATATATTATAAGTAATCAATTTGTTTTTTATGTTCGAAGCGAATAATATTCTACCAATACAAATCTTTATTATCAATATAAATAACTAAACATAACTTGTCCTTGATAGATATTTGTGCTAGTTGTATAACCGTAGCCACCAAATATAGTGAAGCCTTTAATTTGTGGTATTGAGTAGCTAATTTGTAAATCATATTCAGCAGTTGCAGGAATCGCTGTAGTTGCGAAGTATTCATAGCTAGGTGAGATAACTAGATTTGAATCAAATAGGTTTAAGCTTGGTGCGATTTTATATGCTTGACCTGCAGATAATTCAACTAATCCTTGTAACCACCCTGTAGTGTATAGTGGGTCTGTGGCATAAGAATAAGTATAAGGAGCAATTATGTCCCCTCCAGCAAATGAACCATTTGGGCCCCAAATATTATTGTAACTTAATTGAAGACCAAAAATGGCATAATTAAATCCAGCTTGTAAGCCTACCATATTACTTTGAGTGTTACTACCATAACCATTGTTATTTAATATATTAAAGGCAGGATCGTTAATATTGGGGGTTTGGATCGAGCCTTGAGCTTCAACGGTAAACCCAGTATTGTCATTAACTGGTAATTTAAGTGTAGTATCTGCATAGATCAAGTTAGAATAGCCATTAAATTGATAACCCCATAGTCTAGCATTGATTATGCTTTCATCACTATTCCATTGTACTCCTAAACCAAATGAGCCACTACTTGAATCATTCGAAATATCAACAGTTTCAGTGGTAATATTAAAAGTATTATTATATATAGTTTGCTTACTAAAGCCATTTTCGCCAAGAAACTGAGCCCCATTAATTGCAAATCCAGCTATTACCCAATTAGGGCTTGGCGCAACATGAACTAGGACACCTTGATAAGTTACTACATTTAAGGCATTATTTTGATAATAAGTCATCCATGGTATATCAGGCATTCCAATATATCCAGCATTAATTTGAAGTAAATCAGAATAGCGATATTCAGCAAATAATTCAGAAGGGCTAATTAGTGAACTAATTGGAAGCCATGTGGCTTGATTAACCGGGTTAGATGGATTTAAATTATTACTAAATAGGGGGTTCATAATTGAAAATAATCCACCAAAAGAAAATCCAGCAGCATAACCTGTTTGGCCAAATAGATTTACCCCATATCCATAGTTATTAGAGCCATTTTGATCATAATAACTAGCAGATCGGAAGAGCACA
>CALFYC010000022.1 GCA_937952895.1 uncultured Neisseriaceae bacterium | reverse complement strand
GAAGACACTCTTTCCCTACACGACGCTCTTCCGATCTTTTAGCAGCAGTAGCTTTAATAGCCATACCCAAAGTATCACGAGA
The DNA here is from genome assembly GCA_937952895.1 of uncultured Neisseriaceae bacterium. Lineage (GTDB taxonomy): Bacteria > Pseudomonadota > Gammaproteobacteria > Burkholderiales > UBA11063 > Aquella. The sequence goes on along the minus strand of CALFYC010000022.1, from coordinate 1,954 downwards.
ATGAACAGACAATGCATAAGAGCCAACACCAAATACGACATTCAAACTTGCAAAGCCTTTATCAGCCAATTGAGTATAAATCTCTTTGGCGCGCTCATAGGTAATAGAATCACCATAGATTAAGCCAATACGAGGATTTAATACTTTATAGCCCTGTTCATTGATTGTGCCGCCAAAGATGTCCCACAAGCACTGAATAGAGCCTTTAACTTCAGCTTCACTAAGCTCTTTACCAAGACCAACACGACCTGGATCCATAGCGTCTATTGTGCGGTATGTATTGCCAACTTTAATTACTTCAGGCAGATTATATAAGTTGCCATCATAAAAATTGTAGGCTTCATCTACATCAGCAAACTCTTTTGAGCCAACATGATAGCCACAAATAATACGAACAGGATTGCCAGAATCAGGACGAATAACTACTTTGGCTAAACCTAAAGAGTTTTCTTGGCGCGCAAGAATATCTTCTTTAAGGGCTGGTAAAAACTCAGTAATGACTTTCCAGTAATCATACGTGTCAGAAACAATACTAACAATACCAGTAGGATAAGCTTCAGTAATGGAGTGACGAATGAAATCAAACTCGCCAGAAACAGCACTACCAAGGCAACTAACACTATGTTCAGAAGCAGGAACAGAGGCGGCGATGAACTCTTTGTCGATATTTGCATCGTAATAATGCTCTAACCAAGGAATAGCAGGAATGTTATCCGTGCCATTAGAACTTAAAAGAAATGCAGCACCTAATGATGCAGCGGAATGCCAATTAGATTGGCCACGGAAACTGAAATCATGATTTTGAAATTCAGTGCCAGCAGTTGAACCAGTTGTTTTGAGTGCAAACGCATTACTTAGTTTGCGGAATTCACGACCAACGGTAGCAACAGTAATAACTTTCCAAAGCTCAGAACTAATAATGGTTTCCAAATAATTGGTAATCCATTGAAAGTCATCATGAGTATTTTGGATTGTAAAGTAAGGAACTTTAACTGGAACGAGTGAGCCTTCTGGTAACGCTTTGATTTCAATAGGTAAATAACCTAAATCATGCAAATCGCCAAAATGAGTCGAATCAATACCACCAAGATAAGCACCAAATACACGGTCAACTTCAGCAATAACTTCGTCTTTTGGACGATTAAAAAAGTTATCATTCCACTGATTGATTAAAACATCAATCATAAATGCTTGTAAGCCAAAGAACACAGACTTCATATCTGTATCTGGAAACATACGTTTAAATACATCAAAAGAACGAGCAGTTAAATTTGAATAAATAACTTGTGTGCCTTTTGCTGTAAACCGAGCATGCGACACTTTATAGCTGTCAGTTTGAAACAAAGGATTAACAACGAAGCGACCTTTTGCAGCAGCATTAAATTGACTAGCAGACATGATAACAACCTTAAATAAAGTTTGGAGAATTCAGAATTGGATGTGGAGTAGTCCACGAATATTGACAATAAACATTATCAATAAAAGGAGTTAAGACTTCGATGCCTTTACTAAAGATACCATGAGTAACATAAAGATCAACTTGCTTTGCACCACCAGCTTTTAGCACTTCAGCCAATTTGATGAATGTAAAACCACCATCACAAATGTCGTCAACAATTAAAAGATTTTTGCCAGCTACATCACCAGTAAAATATGTAGTTATAATTTTACCAGTAGCAACATCACGATTTTTTGAAGCTTCAATAACATCCCAAATATCTAAAGCATCTGCAGCCTTATATATTTTCTTTAAAGCTCCACCATCTGGCGATACAATAGCATAAGCAAAAAGCGTTGGCTAGCCCAATTTGTGCTAAATCGAGAGAATTTACATCTTGTTTTTGGAGGGGTGTTCGATTAGAATTTTTTGGTGAAATGTAATGCTTTATAAAATATGGAATGTGTATGAAAATTAGTACATTGATTGGCGGGAGTATTGTGTTAGGTATGTATC
>CALFYC010000021.1 GCA_937952895.1 uncultured Neisseriaceae bacterium | reverse complement strand
ATACGAGATCGCTGATCGTGACTGGAGTTCAGACGTGTGCTCTTCCGATCTGTAGATAATTTAAAAGATCAAGCTATAGATGTTAAAGATTATATTGTAGATAAGAGCGTAAAACTTAAAAACAAAGCTTTAGATACAGGTGAGTACGTAGATGATTATGTTCGTGAAAACCCATGGAAAGCTGTTGGAATAGGGGTTGTTGCTGGACTTGTAATATCTAAGTTGTTGGATGCGTTACGCAAGTAAGTTTAATAAAATGCTATTGAGTAAAATTCAATAGCATTTTTCAATAAAAATCTTTTAAATGGCAATGAATTATGGATAATAAGTTATTTTCTCTTATTGGTAAAATTGTTCTTGTAGTTCAAGAGTTTGGCAATTATCTTGCTGGAGTCACTGAATTAAAAATGCAAGTTCAGAAAGCCTTAATCAGCGTTGTGGGATTAATTGTGGTAGCGGTGGTATTTGTTTTATGCACTTGGCTTTCAGTTTTAGCATTAATCTTTTTTGGTTTACTTTTAATTCCTTTAAATTATATTCAGGCATCTTTGATTGTAATCGGAATAAATATAGTTTTACTTATTGGTTTATTTATATATTTCCTAAGAACTAAAAAGAAAGTTAAGCGAATTAAGATTTCAGGTACAATGGTGTTATTAAATTACTTTCTAATTGTATTAAAACGTCATATGCAATAGCAGTTAAGAAAAATTATAATCTTCATATGTGATTATGTAAATATTAATTCGTATACTATCATGTTATAATCTCATCCTATTAAATTTTGTTAGATTTAAAATTTTTATTATGATTTATCTAAAATATTTGTTACAGCAAATTCAATTAAAAGAAGTGAAATTTTTATTGATTTTAGATTCACTCTTATTACCTTTTGCACTTTTTACTGCAGTTCTTTTAAGACTTGGTGGGGAATGGGATATTCATTTAACTCATCATATTTGGGTGTTTTTTGCGTTGCCATTTTGGACTATCCCATTATTTATTCATCTAGGTCTTTATAAAGCAGTTTTAAGATATTTAGATGAAAAGATTGTCTTAATTGTATTTGTTGGGGTAAGCCTATCAGTTTTAATTCTAATTGGAGTAATTTATTTAGCTGGTATTTATGCATTTCCTAAAACGGCATTAATTATTTTTTGGGTTTTCGCACTTGCATATATTGGGGGGTCTAGATTTATATTAAGGGGACTTCTTAGAAATATTAATGAAGATACTAAAATTCGAGTTGCAATTTATGGGGCAGGGGCTGCTGGTATTCAAATTTGTCTTTCACTACAAAATAGTTCGCAATATGTACCAATTATTTTTATTGATGATGATCTAGATAAAGTTGGTAGTGTAATTCGTGGAGTTAAAATCTACTCAGCAAAAAATATTGAAGCAATCCTTAAAGAGAAAAATATTCATAACGTATTATTAGCAATTCCTTCAGCATCCCATGCTAAAAAACGCGAAATTCTTGAATCTTTTAGAGCGATGCAAGTCACAATTAAATCCCTTCCTGGTGTAGCAGAATTAATTAGTGGTGAAGTTACCATTAATGATATAAAAGAAGTTGAAATTGAAGATTTGTTGGGGCGGGATCCAGTAAAGGCTGATTTTGATTTAATGCAAAAGAATATTGTTGACAAGGTGGTTTTAATAACTGGAGCGGGAGGGTCTATTGGTAGTGAGTTGGTCCGTCAAATTGGTAATCTTGGACCTAAAACACTAATTTTACTTGACCAGTCCGAATATGCTCTATATTCAATAAAAAGTGAAATGCTAAATGGTTTTCCAAATGCACATATTATTGATATTTTAGGTAGCGTTACTGATCAACCGCTTATCTCTAAAATAATTAGCCAATTTAAAGTAAATACTATTTATCATGCCGCAGCATATAAACATGTTCCAATCGTAGAATTAAATCCAATTGCTGGAATTAAAAATAATGTTTTGGGTACTTATATTATTGCATCAGAAGCACTAAAATATAATGTAGATAATATGGTATTAATTTCAACGGATAAAGCAGTTAGACCTACAAATGTAATGGGGGCAAGTAAAAGATTTGCTGAAATGATTTTGCAAGCAATGCAGTCAAAATCAAGTCATACAATATTTTCAATGGTGCGTTTCGGTAATGTATTAGGTTCTTCAGGGTCAGTCGTTCCATTATTTAGAGAACAAATTAAAGCTCATGGTCCCATAACTGTGACTCATCCTAAAATAATTCGTTATTTTATGACGATTCCCGAGGCTATTGAATTAGTGATCCAAGCTGGAAATATGGCAGAAGGTGGTGAGGTGTTTGTTCTAGATATGGGTGAGCCAGTTAAAATTGTTGATTTGGCAAGAAGAATGATTCAATTAAGTGGTTTTTCAGTTAAAGATGCAAATAACCCGAATGGTGATATTGAAATTAAATTCACAGGTTTAAGACCTGGGGAAAAATTATACGAAGAACTATTAATTGATGGAAGTGTCAGCCAAACTTCACATGCGCGAATTATGAAAGCAAATGAAACTTATTTAGATTATGACGTATTAATTAATCTATTAGAATCACTAAAAAGTGCAATAGATGTTTATGATATTTCTGAATCAATTAAGGTCATAACAAATACAGTAATTGAATACTCACCACAGCAAAGTAGCACTAGTTTTACTTAATTTATAATAAGAATTTTATACTATAAAATAAAAATTTTGATAAATACCTTTAAATTACTTGCAAAAGTTGTTCAGTTTATGGCACAATAACTCCCTTGATGTGATTTACACAAATCAATCAGGGCGCTTAGCTCAGTTGGTAGAGCATCTGCCTTACAAGCAGGAGGTCATAGGTTCGAATCCTGTAGCGCCCACCATCGCAAATTGGAGCGGTAGTTCAGTTGGTTAGAATACCGGCCTGTCACGCCGGGGGTCGCGG
>CALFYC010000020.1 GCA_937952895.1 uncultured Neisseriaceae bacterium | reverse complement strand
GTGTGCTCTTCCGATCTACCAACTGAATTAAAAAATCATGAGAAAGAACTTATCAAAAAGGCTAATTTAATCTTTACTGGAGGTTTAAGCTTATATGAAGCAAAACATCGACATCATGATTCGGTATTTTTATTTCCAAGTAGCGTAGATAGCAAACATTTTCTACAAGCAAGAATGCAATTACCAGAACCTGCAGATCAAGCTTTTATTGCAACTCCGCGAATAGGATTTTATGGTGTAATTGATGAGCGATTTGACATAAATTTGTTAAGAGATTTAGCTCATGCTAGGCCTGATTGGAATTTTATAATTGTTGGACCAATCGTTAAAATTGACCCAAGCGAACTACCATATCTTTCAAACATTCATTATTTAGGTCAAAAATCCTATGCTGAATTACCTTATTATTTATCTGGTTGGGATGTGGCATTTATTCCATTTGCAATAAATGATTCAACTAAATATATAAGCCCAACTAAAACTCCAGAATATTTAGCTGGTGGAAAAGCTGTTGTGTCAACACCAATTAAAGATATAGTAAATACTTTTAAAGACACTAAAAGTGTTTATATCGCCAATCCAAATGATATTTCATCTTTTATTAAGGCAATAGAAAATGCTTTAATTAGAAGCAAATCACCAAATGAACTATATAAAGAAGTTGACCTTCTTTTACAAAATATGAGTTGGGAAAAAACTTTTATGGATATGCGTGAATTAATTTTAGTAGCCCATAATAATAAGGAAGTAATATGAAAGATTTAAAAAATAAATTTGATTATTTAATTGTTGGATGTGGTTTTGCTGGGGCTGTGCTTGCTGAACGTCTAGCCTCAGAATTAGATTTAAAAGTTTTATTAATTGACAAAAGGAACCATATTGGTGGGAATGCCTATGATTATTTAGATGATGCCGGTGTTTTAGTTCATAAATACGGCCCACATATATTTCATACAAATTCAGAACGCATTTTTAACTATTTATCAAAATTTACTAAATGGCGATTCTATGAACACAAAGTTTTAGCTACAGTAGACAATAAATTATTGCCAATCCCAATTAATCTTACAACATTAAATAGCCTCTATAATTTGAATCTAAATTCTGAAGAAGCTGAGATTTTTTTAAAAACTAAAGCTATAGCTATAGATAAAATCCGTACTTCAGAAGATGTTGTTCTTAGTCAAGTTGGAATTGATCTTTATGAAAAGTTCTTTCGTGGTTATACATGTAAACAATGGGGGCTTGATCCTTCAGAACTTGATAAGTCTGTCACAGCAAGAGTTCCAACCCGAACAACAACAGACGATAGATATTTTACTGACACCTACCAATTCATGCCTTTAAATGGTTATACTAAACTATTCGAAAATATGTTAAACCATCCCAATATAACTATTTTGCTAAATACTGATTTTAAAAATATAAAAGATAAAATTTCCTATAGCAGGCTTATTTATACTGGTCCAATTGATGAATATTTTGACTATTGCTATGGAAAATTACCTTATCGGTCACTTCAATTTACTCATAAAACTTTGGATATGGAAAATTATCAACCAGTTGCTGTTGTGAACTATCCTGATGAAAACACTCTTTATACTCGTATTACTGAATATAAACATCTAACTGGACAAAAGCATCCAAAAACAAGTTTAACTTATGAATTTCCATCTGAAGATGGTGATCCATATTACCCTATCCCACGTGAAGAAAACCAAATTTTATATAAAAAGTATGAGGCTTTAGCTAACTCAAATCCAGATACAATTTTTATCGGAAGACTTGGGAGTTATAGATATTACAATATGGATCAAATAGTTGGTCAAGCATTAGCAACTTATTCACGCATTGCTGAAGAAGAGATTAAAGCTAACTCAGATAAATATCAATTATGTGTATGAGGAATTAATCTTGAATTTAACAACTCAATTATTTAATAGTTTTTTTCAAGGTGGTTTTGAATGTTCCGCCCATTGTCTTAGATCTGGTCAACGCCTAGATTTATTAGAAAGCACACAACATTATAAATACGTCAACGAAGATTATAATTTATTATCTTCCCACGGCATAAAAACTGTTCGTGATGGGATTAGATGGCATTTGATAGAAGTTTATCCAGGATATTATGACTGGTCAAGTTTTTTACCTATGCTACAAGCTTCAATTAAAAATAAGACTCAAGTAATTTGGGATTTGTGTCATTATGGTTGGCCAAACCATATTGATATTTGGCGACCAGCATTTGTACAACAATTTGCCACATTTGCTCAAGCTGTTGCTAAGATTGTTAGAAGTGAAACAGATGAAGTACCATTTTATTCCCTAATTAATGAAATCTCTTTTTTTGCTTGGGCTGGAGGTGATGTTGAATATTTAAACCCTTTTTTCAAAGGACGTGGGTTTGAACTTAAACATCAACTTATTCGCGCAACGATTACTGCTATTGATGCAATCAGACTAATTGATCCACGAGCAAGATTTGTCCAAGCAGAACCGGTAATTAATGTAATTAACCGCACAAACAATAACATTAATGAACTAAACTCCTATAATGAACCCCAATATGAAACTTGGGACATTCTTTCTGGGGAGCTATGGCCTGGTCTAGGTGGTAGAAAAGATTTATTAGATATTATTGGGGTAAATTATTATCATAATAATCAATGGTATATAGATGGAACTCGAATTAATCGAGATAACCCTCAATACATGCCATTTGCAAATATCTTAGAAAAAGTTTATAAGCGCTATCACCGGCCTATTTTTATTGCAGAAACAGGTATAGAAGGGGATCAAAGGCCTGAATGGTTTAATTATATTTGTAATGAAATATATACTTCTATTATTAATAATATTCCAATTGAAGGAGTTTGCCTCTATCCAATTTTAGATTATCCAGGATGGGATGATAATAGGCATTGTCAGACTGGATTATATGGATTTGCAGATACTCTAGGCTATCGGCCACTATGTAATTCTCTAGCCATGGAACTTAGACAACAACAAGAAAAATTTAGCACATTATTAAATAATGTCTTTATATCAAACCAATATACATACCCTAATTTAGCACATTCACAAAATAATAAATTAATAATTAAAAATCATGGGGATCATCTCAATAAATATTTAGCTGATGACTCAATTGCCTAATAAGAATCACTTTATTAGGCATAGCGCATAATTAAATTATTCTATTCAATATGTTTTTCAAGCCATTTTTTATGCTTTATTTCATCTTGATAAGCTTTATCAAAGAAATCATTAACTAAACTTGGAAACCCTGGATGATTAACCACTCTTTCATATGCCGTATTTGTATCTTTTTCATTATCAAGCATAGCTTTTAAGATTGTATTGTCAGAACCCAAAGCATCGGCAACTACGACTTTCATTCTAGTCATTGTTCCTTTAATTAATTCTGGAGAATCAGCCAAGTCTAATTTTCCTGAATAATGAGCTTTAATTTCTTTAATGTGGCGTTCATGATCAGACAAAAATTCTCGCATTTTAGATTTAAATGCTAAATTAGTTAATTTTTTTACTGCCAATTGATAAGCTGCTAATGCATCATATTCCAATTCTACCAAACTTTTTACTACTTTTAAAAAGTCACCCTCTGTACCAACAAAAGTCACCATGATTATCTCCTTTTTTAGTTTAAATTATTGCATATTTACTAATGATAGTAATACCAGTAGCTTAATTGTAGAAGATCCTTTATTAACCCGACAACAGTAAAATTTTGGCAATATATTATGTCTTGATTTTTCTAAGATTATAAACTAAAAGAAACAAGTTATATCTACGATATAACTAACTAAGAAGCATGTTATCTAGAAATGTTTTAACCCATAAATTTAGGCGATAACTTTGGCTTTAATCTAGAATTTAGAAGTGATACATTTACCTACTAGGGAATCAACCAAATATATTAAAGGTAATATAATTAAATTATGCTAAAACAAGCTAATAAATTTAATTTAAATAGACAAAGAAAAATATTAATCATAATAAGTTTTTTATTAAGTATAACTTGAGCTTTACTCTAATTGAAACATATGGCATTATTGTAGTTATAAAAAATTTAAAAATGACAGCTATTTTAAGTCTAATACTGCATATATTGAATACTCATGCTTCTTTATCTCATCAATATTATTAAGGCTTTGGATCAGCTTATTATCATTTATATCTAGATAAATATATTTCATTAATGAAATTAAAGTTAAACTATAAAAATAATTAATTTGTGTTGTTAACTCTTTGTCTTAAAATTTCGCCTATTTATTACACTTAAAACTTATTATTGTTAATTAATTAATAAATCATTATAGTAACGGAACAACATTTATGAACCTTAATCTAATATTTCCAAACCTTTTCAGTTAATTATTAAAAAGGAACAAAAGCATGTCAAATTTCAATGAAAATTTAATTAAACAAGCAAATAAAGTTTATAAAAAAGTTTCTCGGATAATTAGTAAAGATATTTTAGTATTAGAAGAACAACAACAAAGTATACAAGATATCCTTAAAACCATGAATGATAAAAGAATAAAACGAGCACAAATTGTAACTATTGAGGGTAAATTAACCAAAGTGTTAACTACCAATGATTTACTAGTAATGCTTACAAAAGAAAGAGATACGTTAACTACAACATACTATAAAATTCACTAATAAAAGAAAATTTTGTTTTGAATAAATATATATTTATCATTATAGGAGAGTAGACGATGAATTATTGTTTCATTCTAGGAAAAAAAGAACCAACAGAAGTTCCACCAAAGCCAAAACTAACTGATCCAGATGGCGGCAAGGTCCCACCAGGATTTCCTACAAAGTTTCCCGATGAACTGCCAGGAGAAAACAATCCTAAACGTTATGCCAAAAATCTTAAAACTTTATTCTAAGCTAGCGTATATAAACGGTTGCACCTGTGACTAACGTATATGATCCTTTATATCTTTCTACATAACCCAATTTATTAAATATTGAAAGATTGACATTTTGCTGATCTAGTTATATAAACAAAGATTGAAACTAAATTCTAGATTATACGATAAGAAAAACTTTTAAGAATTAGCCTTGAAAGTTACAAAACATGTGGTATTATTACAGTAGAAAAATAACCTTATATTATAAAAATTAATTCAGCCATCGAGCTACAATCAAGCACAAAATTTTCTTTCATAACATCTGTAAGATATAGAGATTAAGTAATGATTTTACTGCAAAAATCTCTTACATTAAAGATTAGGGTTCTTTATCCGCCAAGATAAAGCTGGTTATAAACTTTCAACCAAATAATTTTACAGCTAATTATGATATACTTGGAACTAAATTTCATATAAAACTAATTATTTCTTAGGATATATTATGGAACATAAGACTAAAGATATATTTAAATTACCAGCCAATGTATTATTTTTTATTGGATTATTAGATGTTTTAAGAGGATTTATGCATACATTTTTACTCAATTGGTCAGCTACAAATATTGCTAAACTTGATATAATATCCAGTCCAAATGATCAAATATTTTTACTAGGTGTATTTGGAATTTCTAACTTTATAACTGGATTTATATATTTAATTATTAGTAAAAAAGCACGTAATTTAGCACCCTATATCCTCATTCTTATTCCATTAACTTACCTATTTGGATTATGTGGTATTTGGTCAAATAACATTCATGGACAAGCTGAATTTAATGGTAAATACTTTATGTTTGTATACTTTGCTATTTGTATAGTAACTTTCTGTATATTTTTAATTCAGAAATTTAAATTAAAAAGCAAATAATTTTAAAAAACCCTTGTACTTTAAATAGTTACATGTATTTTAAGAATTTAGGTAACCTTACAACTGAGTGTGAGCGGTTTAACTGTTTAAGCCATGAAATAAAGAAATCATTAATAGATCATGGCATTGAAGTCAGTTCAGCCAGGCAGTGTGAACTTTTAGGAATATCAAGATCCTGCTTATACTATAAACCAAAGCCCATTTCAGAAGAACAATTAAATGTCCTGAAATTGATTGATGAAATTTATACCAGCCATCCCTACTATCGGACCAGGAAGATGATGCCTATTAAATTAAAGTTGGGATATATTTGTAGTTTTTATAATGATAATAATTGTTTAATAGCACTAATATTAGTTTTCATAATTATATTGACATATTTAGGCAACTCATTATAAGAAAAATTCCTTCCAGAATATAGGTATAGATCAGTGAAACCACTATCATGAAGTTTTTTAAGTATATCAAGTCCTGTTATTTCACAGCCCTTAAACTCATAATCAACTAACATCTTGGTATCTTTAGTATAATGGAGCATCTTATCAAAAAAATCCTGTGGAGTGAAATAAGTATCCACCTTATAACCATTTAATAAATAAAGCATTAAGTTATTAATCAATATTTTATCATCGTCTATCACGACCAAATCAACACTAATTAGTTTCTGATTTGCTAACACCACATTCTCAGATGGAATATTTGAAGAAACAATAATTGGCACTTCAGATGCAAGTGGCTTAGGCAAAATTTTTGTATTTGTTAATTTTGCCAGATCACGAACTACATCATTATTATGATGACTTGTTACCAAAATTGAACGCTTTACTTGCGTTCTTTTTACTATATCTAGTCCATGTAAACCTTGTCTCAAAAGCTCATAATCAGTAAGTAATAACAACTGATCTTTCTCTCTAACTGACAATGAGTGAATAAATTCAATAGCATCTATTCCATGTTCAAAGTGTTTAAGTATAATATTTGTACTTAACTTTTCAAACCGTGTCTCCCAGGCACCATGAATTGATGGATCATCGTCTACTATAACAACTAAATCACCATTATTAACTTCAATGCTATTACATATCCAATTCGGCATTTCAACTTTAGGAAATGTTAGAGTCATCCTTGTACCTTTACCTACTTCAGACTCAATTTCCAGACTACCATCATTATTAGATAACGCACTCCTAATTTGGGCAAATCCAATTCCATGTCCACGTGCCTTACCAGATGTAATTGCAATATTATTTAAAATTTTCTCTTTTATTGGCTTTGTGATACCTTTACCATTATCTTCTACAATAATCTGCACTTTGCAATCTTCAATTACATCCAGAGATATCATCACCTTTCCATCTTTGCCATCAAAAGCATCTACAGCATTATTAATAAGATTTGACATCATGCGTTTAAATTCCTTAATATCAACATTAATAAAAGCAAAGTATGCTCTTTGACTAATGTAAGAAATAAAATTCACAGGTAATTGACTATATTCATATTTTTTTTCAGTAATAATTTCTAAAATAGCATCATAAATTAGTGAAAATGTACGCTTTCCAGAATCAAATATTTGATCATCTTCATGTTTGAACTTACTTAATAAATTATTTGCAATATCTTGAATTCTGGCTGCTGATTTATTTAATGTAATCCTTGTATTTTCAGGAAGAATATCGCAAGATGGTAAGACCATTTGCATTGTGGCTATTGGTGAACGTATATCATGGACAACTTGATCCACAACTTTTCTAAATTGACGATGTTCTTCTGCTGCCGTTTTATGAATTAAATTCTCAAGCTCTAATCTCTCCTTTTCTTTACGATCAGTAATATCAATTGAAGTTCCAATTATACCAATAACCTTACCATTGTCATCTCGTAATGGTGATCTAATTGACATAAGATATTTAGTCAACCCAGTAGTGATATCAACGATAGTTTCTTCAAACTCGACTGTTTGACCAAGCTGTATTACCTTCTCGTTATTTTCCACTAAAATATCTGCAACTTCTTTTGGATAAAAATCATGATGTTCTTTACCTATTATGTCTGAACGAATGTCCGATCCCCCAACTAGTTTAAAAGCTAGATCATTAGCACCTAAAACAACATTTTTTGTATTAAGCCAATAAATCGGTGCAGGTAAAATATTTGCAAGTCTTTCAATGTCACTAAATATCTGTTCATCTTGCATTTGCTTATTCATAATAATTTATACCTCTAAATCTTGAGTAATTTTAAAAATATTATTCAGGTACTTATTAAATTGTTCATTTGTAATCGGAGACCATTCAAAATTTAACAGTTTTAAGATATATTGCGTCTTAGCTTGTAAATACTTCCTTTCTGCAAATTGATATATTCCATCCACCTCTAACCAACCTTGTGCTAATAAAAAACGTAAGATTAAATCCGTATCAATTGCATGATCTAAATCATCAATAACGTATTTAATAAATTCGACCATTGATAATATTTTAATAGATATTTGCTTGTTCGATTGCATATAATTCACAAGATCAAATAAATGAGGATTAAATAAATGATAAATTTTGTTAACTGAACATTTTTTATCGAACAATTTTACTATACCTTTTGCTGTTAAATCAACTGGCGATATTTCTATTTTACTTTTTGAAAAAATACGTTTAGATCTCAGCATGTACTTTAACCAATAGGTAAAACCAACTACCTCAATATTTTCTTGAACAGAACAATCTTTTAACATAAAAGCTAGGTTTCCAACTCTATAAATATTTGTATTTATTCCATAGTTACGATACTCCATGAGCTGTCGTTCAGCTTCTAGTTTAGTCTTTAAATAAATATTACTATCTGACAACTCAAGCTCATCAGGTAAATCATCTTCTATATAACAATTATCCTGGCCACTGCAAGAATCATTATTGTTTTTTAAAAGAGAGAGTGTCGAAATATAGTGAAAGTCCTTTAATTTAGTCAATTTAGAAAATTCTAATAGATTTATTGTAGTCTGAACATTTGCCATATAAAATATATCATAATTACCAAACTGTTTAATTAACGCAGCAACATGAATCACACTATCAATCTCATCTAATAATTTAACGTATAGATCTTCAGTTATACCAAAATCAGGTCTTTCAATATCTGCAGCTAATATGAATACTCTTGAGTTAAGAAAATTATCTTTATTTAATTCTCTACTAAAATATAATTTGTATTTATGATTAATACGATCTATTGCTGCTTGTTCAGAACTAGCTCGCACAAATGCATATATATTATAATCGGTAAGTTCAAGCAATTGATTTAGGATATTACACCCTAAGTATCCTGTGGCACCAGTTAATAAAATAGTTTTTATTTTTTTCTTAGACACATCTGGCTGTAATATTTCAACTGATGAGAGGTATTGATGAATTTTCGGATTTATTTTTTCTTTATAATTGTTTTTAAGCAGCTCTGTATATGCATGCTCTTGCATAACAGCAAGAAGTCTACTTTTTATAGAATCTTTAGATAAAGTAATATTCTGCGCCAATTTATTAGGAGTTCTAAATGTAAAAATATCACGAACATTAAGATAAAAATTTGCCTGCAAAGACATCGTTAAAGTAATTGCTAATATTGAATCACCGCCTAAGGTAAAAAAATCATCGTTTATACCAACACGTTTTTTACCTAAAATCTTTGCAAATGCATTACAGATTAAGTATTCACTTTGATTTTGTGGTGCAATATATTCGTCTACATCCACTGACTGTATATTAGATAAAGAGGCTCTATCTAACTTACCATTTAATGTTAAGGGCATTGCATGTAACCAAATAAATACGGCAGGAACTAAATATTGTGGAAGATGTTTTAGTAAATAATCTTTTATTATATTTTGGTTTAACTCAGAATCTGATACATAATAAGCAACTAAATATTTTGTAGATGAATGTAGTTCAATAACTTTGTTTCCCACGTAGCTGCTCTTTAGGTTCATACTATCTACAACCAAATTGTTTTTTGTATATTCCATGTTTTTATGTTCTTGAAAGACAACATTATTCATATTACGTGTTAAATAATTTCTTTGTATTTTACTAGTAATATCTATTAAATTAATTAACTTTATCTTAAATAAATCTGCAAATTGATTAAGTTTATCTTGATTTAATTGGCTATTAATATTAAATATAAGCTGTTTATTAACTATCCATCCATTGATATTGAGAATATTATGATCTTTATTAACATAACTTATATTCTGACCACTTGGTTCACCAGTAATAGACCAAAAATCATTCGACTCACTATGGTTTATTTGCCCTAGGTAGTTAAAACTTATTAAGGGCAAATTATTTGAATATCCAAATAATGCACCATAACCAACCCCTTTATTAGGAATAGCAAGTAAAGTTTCCTTAATTGAGTTTAAGCCTTCTATTAAATCATT
Source organism: uncultured Neisseriaceae bacterium (assembly GCA_937952895.1). Lineage (GTDB taxonomy): Bacteria > Pseudomonadota > Gammaproteobacteria > Burkholderiales > UBA11063 > Aquella. The sequence goes on along the minus strand of CALFYC010000020.1, from coordinate 6,425 downwards.
ACCTATAGTTAGCTTAACGGGGAACATAGTTGTAAACCATCCAATAGTACGCGTAATATCTACATTTGAATTTATATCCTCTCGCCCATGTCCTTCTAAATTAATATAAATACTGTTTGGTGAGCTTCTAACATCTGATTGGCAGTTTGTAGCAAGAAATTCATTTAACCCAAAAGCTAAAGCAGTAAGTAACATATCATTAATTTGATTATTAAATGCTAACATACTTTTTGTAATTAGCTTATCAGTATAGTCTTTATCTAATGTTAATGTTAATGAACTTAAATTAATTGCCATCTTTCCATTAGATTCAATTGAATTCTCACTTTCAATTAATGTTAATAATTGTAAATTAAACTTATCATATCCTAATAGTTCTTCTATCCAATAATTTTTCTCATCAACGTAAATACTTGAATAAGATTTAACTATATCTATCCATTGTCTATAGCTTGTACTTTTTTTACCAAGCAAGTATGGATTACTCATTTGTTCACCTAGACAACCATTTTGATATGCTGTCTCTAAAGTGGTATAGACTCTTTGTAAATCATTTAAAATAATACGCCAACTAACAGTATCTATCAATAAATGATGCAATGCGAAATATACCCTTGTACTACCATCATGAAAGCCAGATATATAACCAAAGCTACTTAACGGTCCATTTTCAATGTTAAAATCACTTTGCCAATCAGTTAAAATTCTATATAGTTCATTATTAAATTCTTGTGTACCCTCCTTATAAGATATTTGAGTAATATCTAACTCTCTTAAATATATTGATTTAGAATTATAATTCTCTAAATCAAACTCTGATTTATAAGGATTATTATATGCATCTCGTAAATCATTTGCGTAATATTGCGTGTAAGATAATTTTGTTTTACTGAGTTTATATCTCAATCGAAAACTATCATGATATTCTACTAATTTGACAATACTATATCTTAATAAATCTTTATTAAGTTTAGGTGTTCTAATTAAAAATGACTGATTCCAATAATTAACATTTATAAAATCTTGATTAAAAAACCACTCTTGGATTGGTAGCATATCTAATTTACCATCTAATACACCTTGTTCAGAAAGTTTTTCATCTAAAAATTGTTCATTTATAATAGAATTTGAAAATTTAATATTATTCCCAATTTTATTGGAATTATCTATTTTGCTTTTGGGATCATTAATTAAACTATTCTCATGATCTAAAGCTAATACGACACATTCTTTTATACCAGGGTATTTAGATAAAGTAGTTTCAATATCTCCCAATTCAATACGGTAACCTCTAATTTTTACTTGAAAGTCATTCCGACCAATATATTCTATATTACCATTTGATAAATAACGAACTAAATCTCCAGTCTTATATATTCTATCATTCTTATCTCTTTTCTTATCAGATTTACTTTGGAATGGGTTAGCTATAAATCTCTCCTTTGTTAATTCTGGATTATTTAAATAGCCCCTTGTAACTCCATCTCCACCAATAAATAGCTCCCCTATTGCGCCGACTGGAAGTGGACTTAAATTAGCATCTAATATGTAATTAGTTACATTTCTAATCGGCTTACCAATTGGAATATTATTATAAAATTTATCCACGATGAATCTATTTGATTGGACCGTGGTTTCGGTAGGACCATATGCATTAATAATACGATAATTTTGGTTATTATACTTATGTAATTTATCTCCACCTACAATTAAATTTTTTAGACTCGTATTATGAAATGCAAAAAACATTTGTGCTATTTGTGGTGGGAGAAAAGCGTACGTAACTTTATGATGTATAAAAAAATTATTAATTTTTACTGGATCAAGCTTATCTTCTTCTTTTATAATACATAATTTTGCACCAGATAGAAGAATTGGATAGATTTCGATTACTAAAGCATCAAAATCAAAACCTGTATACTGACTACCAACATCACTACCACCCAAATTGTTATCATTAATTAAATAGGTAACATAGTTTATTACACTCCTATGCTCAACCATTACACCTTTAGGATTACCCGTAGTTCCACTAGTATATATTACATATGCCAAATCTTTCGAAATAGCATACTTATGTGAATCATTCAAACTCTCAATGCTTTCAGCTATAATTTCACTTTGTAGACTTGCACTATCGATTGCAATTATATGACTTATGCAGTTATTTTGCTTACTTGTGATATTAGATATCTTATTCACATAAATTTCATTTGTCAAAATTACTTCGGCTTTGGTATTTTTTAATACATAAATAATTCTGTTATCAGGATAATTCTTTATATCCATAGGAACATATGCTTTGCCAGATTTTAAAACAGCCATAATTGCAATTAACATGTACTCATTTCTGTCTAAGCATAGTGCTATTAACTCTCCTTGATTTATATCACAGTTTATTTTCATATAATTTGCTAGCTGATTAGATTTGACATTAAGTTCAGAATAAGTTAATTCGTTGCCTTCAAATGCTATAGCTACATTATTAGGAGTTTTCTTTACCTGCTCTTCAAATAAAGCATGAATTGTCTTATTTTCTGGATATTGTTTATATGTTTGATTCCATTCATACAATATTTTTTTATATTCCCCTTCCGACAATATCTGATAGCTTGATATTAATTTATTTGTATCGTTATGTTCCAAATCTATTAATATATCCACAAATATTTTTTTATAATGATTGATAAACTGTTCTATAATCAGTGGATCAAATTGTGTAGCATCATATCTTAATCGATAGCTCAATTTTTTTTGAGACAATTCATATTCAAGTAAAAACTTTGTTGGAACATCAAAATTAAACTCTTTATTAACACTAATAGTTTCCACATTATTAAATATAAATTTACTATCTCTAAGTTTAGTCTGAGCAAAGAACACATCAAATACATCTCTATTAAATTCAGCTATTAATTTATTTATAGGATAATAATTTAAATGCGAATCTTTTGATTTTTGAATAAATTCATTATATTGTGTAAAAAGATCCAATAATGTAGTACTATCTTTCAGGTAAAATGGGTAAATACTTGTAGTAACTCCAGCACCATAGATTAATCCCGCGTGCTCTTTTATTAAAGTAGGATAAGCAATTGCGAAATTTGACTGTGAATTATAACGATTTAACAGTATAGCAAAAATATTTATCCCATATGAATTTGGAGTAATATTAAAGTTATTCTTTAATATTATTAATCTATCAAAAATATCAGCTGAAAACTCAAATCGAAATTCTCCTATATGTCCATTTACAGATTTGACTGGTTGTTCTACAGTAGAACATCTTACAAACCTTAAATCAACAGATTCAGTATTAATTAGCACATTACGCCAAAATAACTCACTATATTTTAAGCCAGAATTTATTTTTTCGTTAATAACACTTACTGTTTGGTCAATAGATTGTTTTTGTTCATCAATATTAATATTATTTTTATACTCAATGTTATTATAATAATGAGATATCTTCATGATAAATTCATCAAATGAGTTGCCATCAATTATAATGTGGTGTAATACTAGAATTAATCTATATTTACCATCAAATTCATTAAAAATTGCAAAACGATATAACGGTGAAGATCTTAGATCAAATGGACGTGAAACATATTCATATATTTGTGGAGATAAGTAACTATCAAAGTGTTCCAGTATACAACTTTGTGTGTTTGAAACCCAATATAACTCATTATCATCTTCTATGATGTGGCTATTTATAATAAAATGCTCTGCAACAAACCTCTCAAGTGCAAATGTTAATTTTGGAACATCAAGTGTTTTAGAAAACGTCTGATCAAAAACAATATTATATTTACTCGAAGATGGGTCTAGTTGCCATTCATTGTAAAATATCTTATGGTATGGTGATAATTTAATCTTATTCATTAAAAGTATTCCCTATATCTTTATTTTTATCCAAAGTATTTCCTGATGATTTAACAACTAAAACATAAATAAGATCAACATCAAAATTTATACCAGATTGACTAATCTTAATCTTTATACCAAAATTTTGAAAAAAATTTCAGTCTTCAAAATTGACGTATCAATTGCATAAAATTCATCATTAAAGCCAATATGCCAAACACTTCTTGTGAATTTGAATAATTTGTTACATTTTTCATCTTTTTTAATCGCATAACTTGTGGTGATATCAATACTATCGTTTGCCAATAATTTAATTCATATTACTCTCTTAAACTAAGATCAATTAGATTTATAAACAAATCGCTATCCACACCTAGACCAATATAACCCCTAATACCCCCCAGGTTACCCTTGCTTTATAATTTTGCTGGCCAGATATAGTACATAGAGCTACTTGAATAAATGATTTAAGTACTGATTCAGCAAATCCATCTTGCAATGGAGTAAATAGGACAAACATCTGAATTTATAAAAAACCGTTTTCATTAATATTACGTCTAGAGATTACAGCTTCACAATTCCTTCCTGAACCGTTTGCTGGCAGAGTTAAGACTACTCCAAGTTTTATTGAATTCGTAATAGGATAGTCTTTGCCAGTGAATATTGGCCAAGTATCATTTTTCGGATAATTTACAGCTAAAAAAAATAAACGTCCCCAACATATATAACAGAACCTCCACAAAGCGCAAGAATAAAGTCAATTCTTTTTGCTTCACAAATTTGTATATCTTTTTCTAACGTATAATAGTATGGATTGGGCTCGATTCTATTAAACTCAAAATCTTGAAATTGGAAATGGATTTAATAAATTAATCATAAATATTATTAATCTTAATTGAATCACCACCATAAATCACAAGACCACCTATTAGATTCGATAATTCTTCACTTTGATTCTTAACAAATACTATTTTAACTGAATTTTTAAATTGAAAGTTTTGCATAAAAATCTCTCTCAATAATAATATCTATGAACATAAGCAATTTGTAAAATTTACAAGCTCATACATATAATTAATCTAGCTCAGATTATAACATATATTAAGTATAATTTAAATAATCGCTCACAATGCCTCCAAAATTAAGCCATAGCAATTCTTATCCAAGATTGGCGTTTGTAGATATTTTTAAGATAAAAACCCAACCTAAAATATTCGTGTAAATTTCTGAAAAATTTAACATATTATCGAGAGTCATACCATTTTAATTGGATGGTGGAGGTGGCGGGAATTGAACCCGCGTCCGAAAGTCCTCTACAACGAGTCCTACATACTTAGCAAGGTCTTTTAAATTTCACCTCGATCACGCCGGCCTAACAAGCTTAATCTTAGCTAATTACTATTTAATTCAGCATAACCAAGTAATCAAATTATACAATAGTCTATTAATCTGACACCGTAACTCAACCTATAGACAGATCAAGGCGGCGCTAGCTAATAAATTAGCCAGTAAGATGATTTATTAACAGCTTACGCTGCTGCTAAACCACCTGCAAAGTTATTATCGTTTGCATTTAATTTTTCTCAGCGATTTACGTGAATCTGAAATCACGGTATGCACTCTAATTGCTTTGTAACCCCCGTCGAAGCCGTGTCACCCCCGAACTTTGAGGAATACAAAATTATAGCATAAGTAAATTATAAAAACCATTGATTAAAATAACTAACAAGTTCAACTTTAGTATATTGACCCGTTTTTTGTTTAAGTTTATTAATGTACTCTTCAACAGTTCTATAAGAAATATTTAGTTGAATTGCAATCATTTTTGACGTAAAACCTTTAGCTAAATATTTCGCACAATCTAATTCACGCCTGGTTAATTTAATTTGCATAATATCCATCAGAAATTCGTCTCGTTCAACTAAAGAAAGTTTATTTGTTGTATTAGAAGATGTCGACAGCTTATTATTAATAATCAATCGTTCATTATAGGCTTGGTGTATTAATTTACTAGCAACGTTTTTAAAATACACTGAAAATTTATCCAAAAGATCAATATTAGAAATGTATTTATTAATAATATTTGAATTAGCTAAAGTAGTTCCAAGAAAATAAAATTCAACTCCATCCTCAGTTGGATTAATTAAAGTAATACCATAATCAATTCCAAATTTTTTTGCTTCATCTAAAATCGGTTTATGATTAGGTAAATGGGACCAAATTAAAAACTGTTTATTAAAAATGATTGAATTATTTTCAAATTGGCTTTTTTTATATAGTTGATTAATATAATAATATTTTGCCCATTCCGGTTGATTGGTTAAACGTATTTCTGAACCGTCATTATAATTTTTACAAAATACAAAACTATTTAAACCAAAATGTTTAATCAATGGTTCAATAATATTATTTATTTCATTACTACAATTGAAAAAAATATGTTTATTAAAATTAAATTTTTTCCAATCAACTATTATTTCCATCAGTTTTTCTCAATATTTATATTATCCCGTATTTTATACTAATTTATTAAATTAAATATTCTTATTAAAATA
>CALFYC010000019.1 GCA_937952895.1 uncultured Neisseriaceae bacterium | reverse complement strand
ACGCTTCAATAGCCATTCCATTATTTTTGAAATTTTATAACTAATAATCAAAGGCTTTTGTGATAGTGCAACTTCAAGTGTTACTGTTCCACTTTTTGCCAAAACCATATCAGAAGCTTTTATTGCATAAGAAGTTTGATCAATTAATAATTGATATTTAAAGTTTACTTTCATCGAAGCTAGATAAGAAAAAAACAAATCATGAGTAGCACGATTCGTAAATGGAAATAAGAACGTTGCATTTGGAATTGATTGCTTAATCAGGTTACATGTTTCAATAAAAATAGTAGATAAATTATTAATTTCACGTATCCGACTACCAACTAAAATCGTAAAGACTGTTCCAGATAAATGTAATCGTTCTTTATATGATCTTGTATCAACATTAAATTCAATTTGATCAGCTAATGGGTGTCCTACAAATTTAGCTTGGATATTCTCAGCTTTATATAAAGGCTCCTCCATCGGGAAAATACATAAGACTAAATCTGTTGATTTTTTTATTTTAAAAATTCGCTCATAACGCCAAGCCCAAATTGTAGGGCTAATATAATGCACAGTTTTTATACCATGCTCTTTTAGCTTCTTTTCTACATAAAAATTAAAATCTGGTGCATCAATCCCAATAAATACATCAGGCTTAAATTCAATAATTTTGTCAATTATGCCGCTTCTAACTTTCAAAATTGGAATAAGAGATTTAATCACATCAAAATAGCCCATAACCGATAAAGTCGACATCGGGTATTCTGAATCTAAACCTTCCAAGGCCATTTTATCCCCACCAATTCCAAAAAAATTGATGGGCTGATCGCTTTGCTGTTTTAATTCATGCATTAGCTTGGAAGCTAGCATATCACCAGATGGTTCACCTGCTATAATGGCAATTTTTAACATTTAATTCGCCTTAAATTCCAAAGAATTATTAATTAACGAATAATTCCACGTGTTGATTGATTAAAAAAGTCAACAAACACTTGTAGCTCTTTATGCTCTTGTGAAAGTTCAGTAATATATAATTTTGCATCATTAAATGATAAACCATTACGATATAATACTTTATAAGCATTTTTAATATTGTCAATCTGCGCTGTAGTAAACCCACGACGCTTCAAACCCTCAGTATTAATTCCTTTAGGTTCAGCACGATAGCCAAAGGCCATAATATATGGAGGCACATCCTGAGCTACTCCAGTTGCACCAGCCATCATTGAGTGCTCTCCCAATACAGTAAATTGATGCACGATTGAATAACCACCTAAAATCACCCAATCTTTGACAATAACATGACCGCCTAATGCTACGCTATTTGCAAAAATTGTGTTATTACCAACTTCGCAATCATGCGCAATATGGGAATACGCCATAATCCAATTGTTATTACCAATAACTGTTACACCTGTTCCTTGTACTGTTCCAGTATTTAAAGTACAAAATTCACGGATGGTATTATCATTACCAATTTCCAATCTAGTTGGTTCATTATTATATTTCTTATCTTGTGGTGCTTCACCAACTGATGCATAATGAAAAATTTTATTATTTGTACCCATTTTGGTATGACCAGTAATATTCACATGATTACCAATCACACAATTTTCGCCAATCTCTACATGTGGACCAATTATTGAATACGCGCCTATTTCAACGCTATCATGGATAATTGCATTTTTATCAACTATGGCTGTTGCATGAATTTTTAATGCCATTTTATTAACCCCCTCTTTTCATAATAATTAATTCGGATTCAGCTGCAATGCTATCTTCAACAAAAGCTTTCGCTAAATATTTACCTACTCCACGCATTTCTCTAATTAATTCAACTTCAATTATTAACGAATCGCCAGGAATTACTTGACGTTTGAACTTCGTATGATTAATTCCAGCTAAGAAATATAATTCAGACTCTTTACGTGCCCCAAAACTTAATACCGATAAAATTCCGGCAACTTGTGCCATTGCTTCAACAATCAAAACCCCAGGCATAATCGGACTATCTTCAAAATGTCCAACAAAAAAAGGTTCATTTATCAGATCGGAAGAGCACACGTCTGAACTCCAGTCACGATCAGCGATCTCGTAT
>CALFYC010000018.1 GCA_937952895.1 uncultured Neisseriaceae bacterium | reverse complement strand
AATTCCTGCTACTTGGAATGATGAGATTAACTCAGCATCTAAGACAACAAATTTATTAGATGGGGTTAGCTATATTAATGTATATGCTCCAGCAAGCATTAAGATTCAAGAATATTCTAGTAGTGGATTTCCAATTGACCTAGATAAAACGCCAAATCTAAAACAAGGTGATTATATACAAATATACTCTTTAATCGATGGTGGCTATAACGTTCCAGATCAAAAATTATTATTCTCCACATCCAATACAGATGATTCAATTACTTTTGATGATAATAATCCATGCACATTAAGTTCAAACAATTATCATTGCTTGACATTAGCCCATATTAGCAGCAGTGCAACTTTAGGTGCACATGAAATTCAAATTAATAATGTAGGATCCAGTGAAATAGAACCTGATATTAATAAGCTTAATATTAGTGTAATTCCAATTCATATTATATTTATGACCTCTGAAAGTTACAACGGGAATTTAAAAGATGGTGGTGGAAGCCAAATTCAAACGCCAGAAACTACTGGAACAGCTGGAGCTGATGCAATATGCCAGTCTGAAGCATATAGTTCTGGCAGCACAATTCCAGCTGGCTTAACGTTTAAAGCGTTATTGGTTGATGCTGAACGTTACCCTTGTGATGCTACAGGTCAATGCGGTGGAAGTCATTCGCTTGATTGGGTATTAAACCAAGGGGATATTTATTATAATCCAGCCGATAGTGCGACATCTAATTCAACATTATTTAATACAGTTAATCAAAACTATGTATTTGATGGTAGTAAAACAAATATTAATTTTGCTGATGGAACATCTAATGTTAAGCAATTTATTTTCTGGAACGGAGTACAAAGTATTCATACCAAGAGCCAATCTTATGAATCATACAATTATGCCAATATTATTGATGGATGGGCATATGCCGATGTTAACCCTGACCTTGATGGCCAAACATATTCAACTTATTCACCCAGCACCTGCCATAATTTTACATCATCAACCACACCTGAAACACAAGGAGATTATGTAAATATGGCATCAGTTGGGCAAAACTGGACTATTCCTATAGTTGGGCCTATGCCAGATAGCCCCAAAATACCTACTTCAACTTGGGGTAATTATTATTATTTTGGTAACCAAATTAAGTCCCATGCTGCTAATCTTTTTATTGCTAATATTATTCCCTTAGGTTGTAACACTAGACAGCATTTGGTATGCGTATCTCAGTAAAATTCTTTAATAATCTAATAAAACCTGCATTTTTAGAATGCAGGTTTTATTATTTTAAACAATATATGATATAAAATATTTTTGCATAATTTATAATAATGCCTTGAAGTAAATTAATATTAAGAGATATTCGATTTGTGAAATTAATTAAAAATATTAAAAAATTTAGTCAATTACCATTATTAGAGAAAACTCTTGCCACTAAAATTTTTTTTATGGCAGGAATATATCGAATTATTATTTTAACTGTTCCATTTAAAATAATCACTTCAAAACTTAGTCGCAGAATTAAATCAAGTTCACATAATTTCTCAACCGAAAATTTGAAAACACTTGGATTAATTATTGATAAAGTATGCCGAAATACCCCATGGGAAAGCAAATGTTTAGTTCAAGCATTGATCTGTAAAAAGCTATGCCGTAAATATGGGGTTTTAAATATATTGTATATTGGGGTAAAAAAAGATCATCTTGGCAATTTAGCTTCTCACGCATGGGTTAGCGATAGTCAAAACAATATTATTGTTGGTTCATGTGGGGCCAATGAATTTAAAGTCATTACCCAATATAGTGATTCTATAGAATAAAATTTCAGATTTAATTAGGTTAACTTTATGTATCAATATCATGCTTATGGTTTAATTATTACTTCAGAACTAAAATTAAATGGTTTAACTGAAAATAATAATGAGAAACATGATGTCATCATTAGATTTGGGATTACTCCAACAATATTAAAAAATTCAATTGTTCAAAATAACAACCAAATGATTAATGAGCACCAATTCTTAATCACAATTCCAGACGTTGCCCGATTTTATGTCCAAAATGGTAATGAAATTATTATTGAAAAGTTACCCGATTCCAATGAAGGTGATATTCAAGTATTTTTAATGGGCACCGTATTTGCTTATGTTTTACAATATCGCGAATACTTAGTATTGCATGGATCAGCCATTTTATTTAAAGACCATGCAATAATATTTTCTGGAAATTCAGGCGCTGGAAAATCGACAACAGCAATGTCTTTTGCCCAAAAAGGCTATATTGTTTTAACTGATGATTTAGTTGCAATAAAAACCAACTCCAACGGACAATTAGAGCTAATTCCTGGATGGCCACGCTTAAAACTATGGCATGATGCTTTAGATCATTTTAAAGAGAATACAGATAATTTAATTAAAGTACAAAACAAACTTAACAAATTTGAGTTTCCAATTCAAAACTCTGTAGTAAATGCAATACCAATTAATAGTTTTTATGAACTAAACATTGGAAATTCAAACGAAATAGAACTACATAAAGTAACTAATAAATTAGATAAATTAAATTTATTCATAAAAAACACTTTTCGTTATTATATGCTAAAAGGTTTAGCTAAAAGTGGAGTTCATTTAAAACAGTGTACAATCCTTGCCAACTCGATTAAAACCAATATTGTAAATCGACCCCATTCTAGTTTTACAATAGATCAATTAGTTACAAAACTTGAATATGACATTATTAATAATTAAACTAAATCTAATTTAATTATCAATATTTTTTATATTTTGAACTTCTTGAAGAATTTCATCTTGAAT
>CALFYC010000017.1 GCA_937952895.1 uncultured Neisseriaceae bacterium | reverse complement strand
ATTTTATCATGGAACACAATCCATATAATATACTCTCAGCAATTTTTATAGAATTAAATATTTTATCTATGGTGACACAAAAGAGCTTTTGAATAAGGTATAATAATTTACTATAAAGATTCTAAGTGATATTAGAATAGCTAAAGCTTTTTTAGAAAATCATTTATCAAAAGATATAAGTATTAGGTCTGATTTATACACTACAAATTCGATCTGGATCATATATAGATAATTATTTAAGAACGTATTATTGGGATATATTAATCTTTAACTTTGACTTATGTAAAAAATTATAATACAAATGCGACAAGATGGATTGCTTTCTGTTCTTCAGGAAGTCTGGTAAGAGACTCAGCGGAAAATTTCTAAGAAACTGATAAAGGTAGGGTTAATTCGATTATTGTAAAAGTTACGAATTTAACTTTTATTCAAGCTGAAAAATTAGAGAAATCATTAGGTTAATTTTTTAATCTTTAGCGCCTTATTCGTATTAGAATAATCTTTATTGATATACGAATGGATATTGTAACAAATCTTGAAATATTTCTTCTAGCATATTTTATTAGGTAAATTTATATATATATATGTTAAATACATCAAAATTAAAAGCTGTTCTTTTGATGGGACCAACAGCAACAGGTAAAACTGATCTTGGGCTTAAATTGGCAAATAGTTATCCAATTGAAATAATTAGTGTTGATTCTGCTTTAATATATAAAGATATGAATATAGGAACAGCTAAACCTAGTAAAGATGAACTTAGTTCAGTGCCGCACCATCTTATTGATATCATTACTCCACTTGATAAATACTCAGTTGCTGAATTTATTCAAACTACAATTAATTTAATTGAGGGAATTAATAATCGCCAAAAAATTCCCGTATTAATTGGCGGAACTATGATGTACTATAATGGTTTAATAAACGGTATGTCAATTTTACCAGCTAGTAATTTAGAGGTTCGTACGAAAATTGAACAAATGGCGCTAGAGAAAGGTTTGGATAAGTTATATGACGAATTAATTACTGTTGATCCGACTGCCGCAGCTAAAATTAATTCCCATGATAAACAGAGAATTTCACGAGCGCTAGAAGTTTATTATTTAACAGGAACAACAATTAGTCAGCTTCAATCTGCAAATAAAATTAATCAGGCATCACATATTGAATTTTTACCAATATCAATTATTCCAAATCAAAGAAATATCTTACACGATCGAATTGAAAATCGCTTTTTAAAAATGATAGCTGATGGTTTTATTGAAGAAGTAGAAGATTTAATAGTTAAATACCCGACTTTAAATATTAATCATCAATCTATGCGTTCGGTTGGTTACTTTCAAGCATTTAAATATTTATCGGGTGAACTTAATTTTACACAATTTCAAGAACAGGGAATTTTTGCAACACGCCAATTAGCTAAACGTCAAATTACTTGGTTAAGAAGCCTTAATACAACTAATATTGCCAATGATAGCTTAAATTTTAATTACTTATATAATAATCTCATACGATTAATTAATTCAAGCTTGATTGATATTTAGGGTTACCTAACATATATTATACGGGCTATTGTATATGTTGCAGATTTTTCTTATATTTTACTATGTAAGATATGATAAAATCTGTGTCTTTAAAAGGAGTTACAATATGAAAAAATTGTTATCAATAGGGTTATGTTTAGCATGCGTATCGGTATATGCAACAGGTAATGAAGATAATAGCTCAGGATGGAATTTGGATAATTCGAATCATGCCAAAATGATGTATTTTGATTTTGGTTTAGGTGTTGGTACCGCAAGTGATTGGACTGGTAGTTCATTAGCAATTGATGCGATGACAATGGGTTTTTATATGAATAAAAACTTAGGTATTGAGGCCGGAATGGGAATGTTACCAGCTGGTGGGAATGAAAATGGTGAGGCGATGATTATGACTTATCACCTTGCTGCTAAAGGGGTTTTGCCGCTTGCTAATTCATTTTCTTTATATGGAAAAGCTGGGGTCGGGGTGAATGCGAATGAAGGCGAGGCTCCATCAAGTAATGGTATGATAATGGATAACAGTGTTGGAGTTGGGTTATATTATGCAGCTGGTATGCAATTTAACTTTAATAAAAACTTTGCAATTTATGTCGAAGGATCTAGTGTTGCAATCCCAACCTTTATGGGTAATGTAGGAAATAATGGTGGTGGATTTGGTTCAACTTATCAAGGGACGGTTGGTTTAGAAGCTCGTATATAATATCATTATAGGATAGATAAAATTATTTATCCTTTGAAATAATTACTAAATATCAGATAATGCTTGGTTGTAGAATCTATATAATTAACTTGTCTGATATTTTTAATTAAAGCTTAAATTTCAACAAAAAAGATTTTAAATTTAGAAGTTTTCAGACAAAAAAGTGATAAGATTCGTTAGAAATTATATTTTTAAAGTCAATAATGTCAAAAGTTCAAAAACATTTAATTAAAAAAAGTGTGATTAAGTTACAGCAAGGAGAAATTAGAAGTGTTTTGATTTCTCTATTAATAGTAGCTTTTGGATTTATTATTCACTTATTTGTTAATTCGAATATCTCACATATACTGCCAAGCAAATATTATGGTGATTACACAGTTTTTATACAAATGATTCTTTTTTTTGGGCTATGTGCAAGTCTTGGTTATGATATTGTTGTGGATAGATATATTCCAGTTTTTGTTCTTGAAAATAAATTTGAGGAAATTAATGATTTTATTAAGCTATTTTTTAATATTGCAGTTAAAACAATTTTTATATCTGGTGTATTAATTACTGTATATAAAATTATTTTTATTCATAAATTTCGAGGTGAACAAATTCTAGGTATAGAAAATCCTATATTTAATAGCCACATTTATTTCCTTATCTTAGGTATCGGAATTAATTTATTATTTTTTCATAGCCGCCTCATTAGGAGCACGCAACATCCATATGTTGCTTTATTTTGCTATCAAGCATTACCACATATATTATTTTTTATAATCATTAAAAGCTATTATACATTTTTCTATAGTCAGAATATTGGAACATTATTATTAATGTATACCATATCGTGGATTTTATCAATAATGGTTACAATGTTTCTTTATTATAAAATTTATTCAAAAGGTACAAATGTTCCTAAAGTTACAGAATTAATAAGATTACGGCCTAAGACTTCATCTTATTTTCAAGATGGCTACAATTTATTAGTTTCCAATTTATTGGCTTATAGCTTTTATTTTGTTTCATTTTTAGCAAACATGTTTTTACCCTCAAATAAACAATACGAAGTCGGGTTTGCTGGAGCTATATACACATTAACTTATATTTTTTTCGTATTGGTAAAAACTTTTTCAGCAATTTATAAACCTCAAATGGCTATAATTCAGAAATATTATGCCGAACATATGACTAAATATGTAAACAAAATGTCCACACTATGTCTTATTATTGCAATTATACTTGCTTCAATAATATTTATTGAAGGCAAATTTTTATTAAAGCATTTTTTTGGCGCTGTGTATATTCAAGCTTATTCATCACTATGTGTAGCTACATGCGGCTTTATTTTAATGGAAGGCTTAGTGGTTTATAAATTCTTTTTAGAACAATATAATCCTAAAATTCCAGCAAAGCTTGCTCTTATGACAAATATATTGTCAATTACTCTAATTACTATTGGTTCTAGAAAATCGCTATTTTATGCAGTATGCGGATTTACTTTTAGTAGATGTGTATACTCTACTTTTCTAATCTATAACTATCGAATAGCTTTGAAGAAAATTGCTAAAAATACTTAGTTAAAACTAATTGAATGATAAATTTTATGATGTTGTATTTTAAACTTAGAGTTTGACTAAATTAGTAAAGATTTTTTGGGAATTAAACAAAAACAGTTTTTTATTGAGCATGCTTCAAGTTTTTATATTTGTAACTTGTTATTGTTGTGACTGATCGAATGTTAAAAAAGGTGAAATATAGTTATTAAAAATAATTTTCTGCTTTTTGTTAAATAAATTCTTTATCTAATTCAACCACTGTGGTAGGAGTTTATTTAAGCGCTTCATGAATGGCCAAATTGCGCTAACTGGGTATTCTATTTGTCCAAGCTCATAAGGCATAATTTCTGGAAAGGCAATCCCAAGACCAAATATACCAGGAGCTATCTCTCCTGTTTTATGATCATAGCTATAATTTTCTGGTAGTCCTTGAATGGGAATATGACGCCTCGTAAAACCAATTGCATAAATAGCTTTTGTGCACTGTGGCATTTGTTCGAGTAACTGTTGTGGTGTCATTTTTAAGGTTTCAATACGCGTTATGTCATCCTCACTAAAATGACGATGCAAAGAATTTTCTGAACGATAAAAAAGAATAGTTTTTTGGGTTTTAAGTGTGGCTAAATTTTCTATGACACTTTTCGCAGATTGTGCAGATCCAAAAACAATAATATAGTCCTGTGGTTCAATAACCTTTTTTAATTTAATGGGGTTTAATGCAGTTGCGAGGGGAATTGACGTGGTGTCAGCAAAATGAAGTTCTTTTGCGTTGGCTCCAATTGCTAGGATGATTTTCTTGGTATTTAATCTTTTTCTGGAAGATAACTGTAGTTGCCAATAATGCTTCTCTGGTGTTAAACCTGTGACCTTATCTTTAAGCACATTAACCTTTTGAATTAAGCATTTCGTTATCCACATCAAGGGTTGAGCCGCGATCATCAGAGGACAGTTTTTAGTAGGTGAAACTTGATCAATCATAAAAGGAGGATGAGCTTTGCTATTATAACAAAATACTTCACACTGTTTATAGAAATTCAGGAAATATTCCACAGCTGTATTACTATTAACATAACGCCAAGAGGTTCCAAAATCTCCCACGGTAAAGTTCGGATCAATCCATAGGATATCATTTGGTGTGACGCCTGCATCTAGTAGCTTACCAATACTGGCAATTCCTGCAGGACCTGCCCCAATGACCGTCCATTCTAATAAAGGTTTCATAGCATCCATTCTAACTTAAGGCTCAAAATTATACCGTAAAAGAATTTTTACTGTAAAGGAATTTGATTTTCCATTTATATGTATGTTACTATCCATAAAATTACATTTAGGAATAATTTATGATAAAGCAAGAAGAATTGAATTACCAGCAACAAATGAATGTAAGTAAAGAAAAACTAATGTATATACCTCCTACACTCATCATCTTAGGATCCATGAGAGAGATAAAAGGTGGCACTAGTATGGGTATTTCAGAACATATTTGTGGTTGTGGAATTGGGAGTTGATCAATTATTAATTAAACTTATTTTAAAGTATAGTAGTAAATACGTAAGTAAAAGAAGGGGACATATATGAATCTAGGTATACGCTATTGGCTAGTATTATTGGCTTTATACGTGTCAGCTAATAGCATTTATGCTGTTACATTAGATAAACCTTTGGCTGTTGATGATCTTTTCAAACCATCTAACTTCGAAACTAATTTAACTGATGGTAGTAGCGCTACTTATACTTTCTCTGGTTCAACTGCAGATTATATTAATTATGTACAATTATGTAAGGCGACAGATAATACTTGTGGTAGTTGCGGTGCACCTTACGCTACATATAAAATGCTTACCTCTAATAATGGTATATCTTATGATACAGTGGGAACTGCATGGAACATACAATCTAGCACGATTCACAATTATTTAGCCAATAATGGCTATGGAGATGGTACGTATTATATTGGTCTTTATGTTCAATCTCAAGATTTAGTTTGTAATAGTAATCACTCTTATTGCAGTACTAGTAGATCGGAAGAGCACACGTCTGAACTCCAGTCACGATC
>CALFYC010000016.1 GCA_937952895.1 uncultured Neisseriaceae bacterium | reverse complement strand
CGCTTTCCCAATTTGGTATTGAAAATGTAGTCGCAACTATGGGAACTGCGGCAACTGAAGAGCATATTAAAAAATTATTTCGTCTATGTGATGATATTTATTATGCTTTTGATGGTGATATGGCTGGATTTAAAGCTGCTTGGCGTGCCCTTGAGCGCTCAGTGCCATTAGTAACAGATATTAAGTCAGTGCACTTCTTATTTTTACCGAATGAGCATGATCCAGACAGTTTCATTCGCGAAAATGGTCTTAACACTTTTAATGATCAATTAAAACATCATTCATTATCGATGTCTGGCTTCTTGCTTAAACACTTAGCTAATGAAGTAAATTTAACTAAGGATGAGGGGAAAGCGAAGTTGATTAGTTTAGCTAAACCCTATATTGAAAAAGTAAAAGCTGTAGCACTACAAGTTATGCTTAAAAAGCAATTAGCTAATTTAGTTGAATTAGAGCCAAATGTTTTAGAAAGTATTTTAAATAATCGATCACGTTATGCTTTTTATAATACTAAGTGGAATAGAAACCAAGCTTATAAAGCACAAAATGGGAATATTCCAATTGTTAATACATTAAATTTAATCATTCAAAATGCACTATTACATATTGATTGGGTTAATGAATATTGTTTACCTGAGTCAATTTCACATTATAATCGTGGAGTACAAGAATTAATTTTCTTTTTAGATTATATTGGAAATAATTATAGTGTTAATGACAAGGTTGATCCAACATTAGTTAAAGAGAATATTGAATTTAATTTGATTGATTTTGATCGAGCATATCAATCAGATGTTATATTACATATCTCTAAAGAAGAATTTAAACATCTTTTAGATAAATTACTAGGTCTTAATCAACGTAAAGTTATTAAGGTTCCCAAAATCCCTATGAAAGGAAAATAAGCACAAATGAGTAAAAATGCAAATACTAAAATCTCAACTTGGCAGTTAATTTTTTTATCAGCGGGAAGTATGGTTGGAAGTGGTTGGTTATTTTCACCATATTATGGATTTCAAGCCGCTGGAGTTTGGGTGTTATTATCCTGGCTAATTATAGCAATTGCAACAGCCATAATTGGCTTAACTTTTGCAGAAGTCGGTGGGATATTACCAATCGTGGGCGGTGTATCTAGATTTATTGGTGTTACTCATAATCGTTCAACTAGTTTTATTTTCTTATCACTAGGCTGGTTAAGTTATGTAGTATATTTACCACTAGAAGCTGAATCGGCAGTGCAGTACTTGGGTTTTTGGTTTCATAGTTTAGTTATTCATCATGGGGATAAAGTTGGATTATCATACTTTGGTATTTGGTGTACAGTGGTTATAGTTATTTTAATTACTTGGTTTAATACTCTATTTATTGCTCGTGTTGCTAAAGCTAATTTGATGGTAAGTATTTGGAAATTAATTATTCCAATCTCGATTGCTATCGGCTTTATTTTGTATTTTGGTAGCACAAGTAATATAAAAACTAACTATCATTTAATACCATTATCTTTAGAAAATGTTTTCACTGCAATTATTAGTAGTGGGTTAGCTTTTGCATTTTCAGGTTTCCAAAATGGTTTAATTTTAGCTAATAATGCAAAAAATAAGAAAGTTGCACTATCTGCATCAGTCTTTCTTCCAATTTTAATTGGTGGGATAATGTATTCGTTATTATCTCTGGCATTTATTGCATGTACTACCAAAGATCATTATTCAGCTTTAACTTCTGTAGCTCCTCTTTTAGGCTTAGTGTCACTATTTGGAATTAATTGGATCTATACGATTTTATTTATTGATGCAGTAATTGCACCACTTGGAACGGGTAATGTATATACTGCCGCTACCGGACGTATTTTATATGGTTTAGCTAAAGTTTTTTGGCCACATGGAAGGCTTGCAAAACTTAATAATTATTCATCACCTGCAAATGCACTTTGGTTAAGTGGTATTTTAGGTATTATATTTTTATTTCCGTTTCCAACGTGGAAGGATTTGGTGGATTTTTTATCTTCAGTAGTGGTATTTACTTATATCGCTGGACCATTAGCGTTGATTATATTACGTAAAGAATGCCCAACAATCGAAAGAAATTTTAAAGTCTATTTTCATCATATAATTGGCTATTTAGGTTTTATCTTTTGTAGCTTATTAGTTTATTGGTCAGGATTTCGTAATATTCTATGGTTATTAATTTTTTCTATAATAATCATAGCTATTTATAATACTACTAAAAGAACCTTTAATAACTTAATTAAAAATAATATAGTATTACTAATTTATTTATTAGTAATGGTGATAATATCTTATTTACATCAAATTAAGCTAATTGCTTTTCCATTAGATAACTTAATGATTGTTATAATGTCATTAATATTTTGCAAATTATTTATTATGGCTAGATTAAGTAATAGCGAAATCCAAGCTAATATTGAAAAAGTTCGTCAAGAGGTACGATTGGATGAATAGGTTACAAATTATACCTAAACATGCACAATCATTATTTATTAATGGCCCAGTTGGTAAATTAGAATGCTTAAAATTAATACCGAACAATACAGAAGACATCAAAGGTATAGCAATAGTTTTTCATCCAAACCCAACTGCAGGTGGAACTAATACCAATAAAATAGTCCAAACAATTACTAAAGTATTAAATTTACGTGGATTTATTTGCTATTGCCCCAATCTTCGAGGGGTTGGCCTTAGTGACGGTGAACATGATTATGGAGTTGGTGAAATTGATGATGCACTTGCAATTTATAAATACATACAAGAAGAATATTCGGGTTTACCATTAATCATATCCGGGTTTTCTTTTGGTGCAGCAATTGCAAGTAATTTAGCAATACAAGTAGAACACCAAACATTAATTTTAGTTGGACCATCAGTTGTAAATAATCAAGTAGTAATTCCCGATAAAAATAAAACAATTGTAATTCATGGTGAAGAGGATGAAATTGTAGCATTAAAGGATGTTTTAGCTTGGGCAAAAACTAATGAGCAACCAATTATGTGGGTGCCTAATACTGGGCATTTTTTCCATGGTAAATTATCTAATTTACACGCAATAATTAATAATTTTTTATTCTAGGGTATTATATATAATTTCATTATTAGATTTAACTAAACATATATTATTAAGTAGAAATTTTGGTTATATCAAATTTTGAGAAAGATGTATGATAAAGATATGATGCAATTGCTAAAGCGTATACTAGCAATAAAATTATAATTGCTATTGCTACTTTGAAATTAGTAAATTGCTCTAAAACCCCATAAATTTTAAAAACCAAACTGGTACATAAACCATAAAATAGCATTTGTAAAATTGTCAGGATAATCGATAAATCATCATTATATTGTGAATCTTGATTATAAAATATACAGTTGTTAATACAATTAAAGACTATTGATGAAACAAAGCCAAATAATATCAGTATTATGATTAAAATCTTAATGTAATCAAAGGGACTAAAAGCAAACATAATTAATATTCCCATAAAAAGAAAAAACATTTCAGGAATATTAATAGTAAAAAAGCTTAATTTTTTAGAAATAAATTTAGCTAACAACGAACCAATTCCAATAGTTGTAATTAATAAACTAATTTTTAAAGTATTATAATTATAGTTTTTAAAAAGTATTGATGCAAGTAGTGGGACTAACCCAATTAATGATAATCTTGAAAAAAAATGAATCAAACTTACTTTAAGCAAAGTTTTATTAAATACTTTTTTATTAAAAATAAAATTAACTGAAAATCTTTTATATTTAAAGATTAATAATAGAACTAATATTATATCTAATGGCAAATATGCTATACTAATTGAACCATCTAGGATTAAACTACTAACAATTAATAGTAAAACAAAGTTTATATATTCCAAAATATCAAGTAGATTGATTTTATTTTTGGTTGATTTGGGAGTAAAGTCAATCTGCCAAATAAAATATACAAGGCTAGATAAAATAATAATAAATAATATAAATATGTAATTCCATCTAATTAAAGTTAATGCTCCATTTAGTGCGGGGCCCATAATAGTTCCGAAAAGTGCTACTCCATTAATAAAATTAAAATCTTGCTCTTTATTGTTACTATAAATTACTACATCAAGAAAACTAATGCTATAAAGTAAAGTTAAAGCAAAACCTTGAATCATACGTAATAGGCAAAACAATTCCCAATTCTTAATAAAGAAAGCACAAATAAAATTAATGATTAATATCGTAACCAAAATTTTATACAGAGTTTTTAAATTAAATGAGTAATAGCAATATTTAGCAATTGGTAAAGACATGCAAGCACCTATAGATAAGCTAATATAAAGGGCTGGTAATTTATCATAGGAAATTGCAAAATCTTGCATTAACTTACCAATTATTGAACTTACAAAACTTACATCAAGCATTTCTAAAAAAGTTATTCCAGCACATAAATATAAGCGCATTCAAGGTCCTATACTACTAAACTATTGAATAAGTTGTTAGCTAAAAATTAGGTAATTAAAGTCCTTGCACATGAATACTTTTATTTAAACAAACCGCAGTCCCGGTAACTTCAAAAGCACCGTTAACTAAATCTAATTTTACAACATATCTGGTCCTTCCCTTATTATCAAGATAAGGCTCAGCTGAGCAAACAAAATTAAGTTTGTCATAATCAGTAATTGATTTTTTAAAATCAAAGCTCATATCTTTATAAACTATGCCATCAAGTTTCAAATAAGCATCCTCTAAGTTATCAACATTTATGATTTGTTCTTCTAACATAATTGCTGCTAATAATATGTATTGGGCTTGGTTAAAGATAAACATTGCTTCAGTATTATTTAAGATTTTATTATATACATTCATGTAAGCAGCTCCAGTGAATTTAAATTCGCCTTTGATCATATTATCAATAAACTCAATGTCAAGTGGATCAAGATAAACAAACTCATCTTTATATTCGTCCATGGTTGATTTAATAATTTTTAAAACATCATTTTTCATATTTATTCCTTTTTAAATTAAGATTTTAATAATTTACTTTAGAAGTTGATTCAGGGTTTTTACAATTTTTTAGAATAAACATTTTGTATCCACGAGTTTCGGGAATTCGATCTAAAAGTAGGTATAGAGCAAAACTCAAGCTAAGCAAAAGCATATAAAAACCGCTTGGGGAGCCTTGAGTAGCAATTTCAGCAATTGACGGGCTAAAGCCACCTAAGACAGCACCTATACTATAGCAAAGTGAACAAGCGGTCATTTTATATTTATCATCAAATATTTCAGCAAACATACTTGTCATATAAGTTGATATACCACAATTTATGATTACCATTATAGTTAAACAACATAATATCCAAGAAAAATTAAGTCTACTTGATAATAGAATAATTGATATAGCTAATAACAAAGTAAAGGTTTTGGTGATTTTAATTCGATTATTAGTTTTATCAGCTAATTTACCAAATATGGGATAGCATATTAGTGAAATAAAGAATAAAATATTGATTGCAATTAAAGGTTTTGACTCAGATATTGCTAGATGAATTCTCATAAAGGTTACTGAATAACTATATAAAATATAATAAATAGAGCACATTACCCCGGATAAAAGAGTCATATAAATCATTTCATAAGTCTGTTTTTTAAAAATATCTTTTAATTTATAATTTAATTGAATATTTTCTTTTACTATCGTTGGTTTAGTCCTTAGGTAAATAAGAAATAAAATCCCACTAATAATAAATGGAACTCTCCAGGCAATATCAGACAATGTAATTATATTAAATAGCTTATAGGAAATTAATCCAATAATTGAGGCAAGTAAACTACCGGCCATAGATACTGTAAGAATTATGCTAATACAAAAAGATCTTATCTGCTTAAAATTAGTAACTGCAATTGCAATTAGCCCTGAGAATTGACCTCCAGCAGACACTCCTTGAATAAAGCGTAAAATTATTAAACTTATTGGTGCAACAGAACCAATTTGAGCGTAGGTGGGTAAAAGGCCAATTAATGCTGTTGGAATTGCCATACACCAGATTGAAAGATTTACACTATAAAGTTTACCAAGCTTATCCCCCATATAGCCAAAAATTAGAGAACCAATAGGCCTTGCAGCAAAACTAATACTAAACATTAACAAAGTCATTAATATTGATATAAATTGGCTATGGTTTGGAAAAAATGAATGTGCAATTGATACGGCAAAAATACCATATAAGGAAAAATCATACCATTCAATAATATTACCAAATGAAGTTTTGAAAAATTCCTCACTTGAAAGTAAAGTTGTTAAATTTTTAGATCCGAAATTCATTTTTATAAACCAATATTAAATCAATAAAATATATTATGCAATTAAGAAGGTAAATTTTATAGATTTTTTAAATGAATAACAACCTTAAAACCTAACCTAAATATGACTCCTTAAGATTTAGGAGATCGGAAGAGCGTCGTGTAGGGAAAGAG
>CALFYC010000015.1 GCA_937952895.1 uncultured Neisseriaceae bacterium | reverse complement strand
TTTAGTCGAAAAAGTTTGACGTCCAACATATTTTATGGAAGCTGTCAAAATGAACCTAACCTGATAATATCAGATGCTCCTGGAATAAGTAAAGATGATGATAATGCTTCTAGAACTCTGAGAAGAGCCTTAAGGTTCCTTTAATGGAACTTGATAATTATTTAATCAAAATTTGATTCACGATTTTAAGATAAGACTCTATCATAGCTTCGCAGCCTATCAAAATTATTCAAAGTATAAAAATAGCTAAAATGCATAATGATATAAAGCTATTTATTAATGATTATTGGGAATTTGCTATCAAACATAAAGCATACGGGGTACATTTAGGTCAAGATGATTTAAAATTTGCCGATATAAATGCAATTAAACAAAATAATTTATGCTTAGGAATTAGCACTCATAATTATCATGAATTAGCCTATGCTATGAGCCATAAGCCATCATATATTGCATTAGGTCCAATTTATCCTACAACTACAAAAATTATGCAACATAATCCACAAGGGATAGAAAAAATTCATATTTGGCAAGAACTAATTAATTGTCCATTAGTTCTAATTGGTGGTATTAATTTAGATAATATTGATAAGATACTTAAAACAGGAATTAAGAACATTGCCGTAATTTCCGCAATAACTGAAGCATCAGATCCAGAAACAAGAACTAAAATATTATTAAAAAAGATAAGTAATTATGTTTAATTTACGTTATATCCGCCAGAATAATCTTATTGGGGATTTAGGTCAAACACTTTTAAAAAATGCGAATATTTTATGTGTTGGTGCGGGTGGGCTTGGCTCATTAGTCAGTAGTTTTTTAATCTCTGCAGGTATTGGTAAAATAACTATTATGGATCAAGATACCATTGAAATATCTAATTTAACTCGTCAAATAATTTATCGTGAAAAAGACTGTAATCAGTTAAAAGTTAATGTTTTAGCTAAATATTTAAAATCCCTTAATTCAGAATGTCAAATATCTAGTATAAATAGCTTTATTGACCACCAAAATGGAGAAAATTTAATTAAAAAACATGATTTCATTCTTGATTGTAGTGATAATTTTAAAACCAAATATTTAGTTAGTGATTTAGCGTCCATAAATAAAAAACCACTTATTAGTGCAAGTATTAATGGATTTAATGGCCAGGTATTAGTTTTAATTGAAAATATCTGCTTTAGATGCATCTTTCCAAAAGCAGATCATGATTTATCTTGTTTTAATAATGATGTTATTGGACCTAGTGTCGGAATTATTGCCAGCTATCAAGCAAATGAAGCATTAAAATTAATTACTGGGCTAAATCAAAAAAATAAATTAATTCAAATTGATTGTATTAGCAATCAAAATCAAACATATAATTTAGTTCCAGATAATGAATGCATAAATGGTCATATAAATAGTATTTTAGAATATGAAGATAAAATTAACTTTATAACTTGGGATAATTTACTTAAACTTAATGAAAACACTAATTTAATCACAATAGATATCCGAAGTAACAAGCTACCTGCATTATCTATAAAACCCACAATAAGTAATCCAGATGATTTAATGAATCTTAATATTCCATATAATCAATTATTAGTCGTAATTTGTAATTATGGATATAAAAGTAGATTAACTGCACTTAAATTAGCCAATTTAGGTTATTTAAACGTCTATTATACTCATTTATTATTCTAACCTACCTTTTTGTTGTAGTCTAAAATTTATCATAAGAAGTATAAAAGCTAATGCTGAACTAATAATTAATAAAGTCATTGCTCCATGAAAGCCTGTAATAAATGAATTATTATGCTTTTCAAGTTCATAGTGATAGATTGATATACCAAGTCCAAGACCAATAGTTCCACCAATATTATGTAATGTCCAACAAGTACCAATTGCTAGTGCTTCGCTATTTTTAGGCAATGCACTTAAGGATAAGATAGTTGAAGGCCCTACAATTGATCCCCACGCAATTCCCATTAATATAAATGCTAGTATTACTATATAAATTGAAGTATATGCAGTAAAGTTTGCCTGTATGGTCGCAGAGATTATAAAAAAGCCAAACCCTACAAGTAAAGGTTTTTTAGGTCCTTTTCGATCAACTGTTTTACCAACTATTGGTGATATTAATGCCACCATAATCGTTGTGCATAAAAGCATTAAACCAATTGTATAATCTAATTCACCACGACTTAAATGTAAATATAATGGCATTAAGAAAAAATCCAAACAATAAAAAAATGCTAAAAAGAAAGTAGCTATAATTCCTGAAACGAATGGAATATTGGTGAATAAATCAAATTTTATAATTGGGGAAGATGATTTATTTTCGACAATATAAAGTAGAATCAACATAATAACTGCAAAAACTAAAGTTAAAATTGTTTTAAATGAAACCCAACCCCAATCATTCCCCTCCGTTAATACAATAGTAAAGCTGGCTAAACCAATTAGCATAATTAAAGCTCCTAAATAATCTACTTTAGTTCCTAATTGAGAATTTTTGGATTCTGTCACACTAATTGAACAAATAAGAAGGCTTAAAACCACTACTGGCACATTGACCAAAAATACCCAACGCCAACTTAAAACACTAACAATTAAACCACCTAATGCTGGGCCTGCTGCAAGACCTGTAAAACTAATTCCAAAGAAAATACCCATTGCTTTACCACGTTTTTCAATTGGAAATATATTTGAAACAATTGCACCAGAAGCTGTATATAAAATAGTACTAGCAACTCCTTGGATTAATCGCCAAAAATTTAACCAATAAATATTAATTGCACAACCAGCCATTAAAGATGCTAGACCAAAAATAATTATGCCAATATATAAAACTTTGCGTCTACCATAAATATCCGCCATCTTACCCATAATAGCCATAAATGAGGATAAGGATAAGATAAAAATATTTACTACCCACTGTAACTCACCCACACTTGCATGCAGATTAGCTTTAATTGCAGGTAATGCAGTATTTACTATTGTAAAATCAAGGCAACCTAAAAAACTAGCAATAGCTACTCCAATTAGTGCAAGCCAAGATTTGGACTGATTTACATGATTCATTTACTTCACCTATAAAAATTTATAAGCAATTTTAAATTATATAAATCTTTTAAACAAGTACGCACAAAAATGTGTTATAGTGTCTATTATAATACTAATGTAATTAAAGGGGAAGATTTATGACAAAAAATATTTATAATGAAAATTGTCCAGTAAGTATAATTTTAAAAATTTTAGGCGGAAAATGGAAAACCTTAATTGTCTATTCATTATTAGATGGAACCAAACGGTTTAATGAATTAAAACGCTTAATGCCCAATGTAACTCAGCGAATGTTAACTAATCAATTACGTGAACTTGAAACAGATAAAATAATTGATCGCAAAGTATATGCTCAAATTCCACCTAAAGTTGAATACTCATTAACTAAAATTGGTTATCAATTAAAACCCATGCTAAACCAACTGGAAGCATGGGGATCATGTTATATTAAACAAATGCAGCAAGAAAAATAAAGTAGCTATATGATAATAATAAATTAATTGTTAACAGGGCTCAATTTTATAAGTGTTCCCAATTGTCCCTCATAAAACATATCACCAAAATAATATGGTTGAATCATAGTTCCTTGAGTCATTGCAGGTAATAATGGTGAGCGCGCAATCTCTGAACCTGTTGCAGCATTTCTCCATACAGCATAATCATTTTCATTATTACCAGGAATTTCTCCTGTTGGTATATCTGTACCAACTAATATACGACTTTCCTGTGATCCAATCAAAGTTGTAAATTCAGTAGTTGTCTGACTTTCTTTCCATATTGTTTCCAATCCATTATTCGTGATTGTAAGAGCAGCTATTTTACCTGGTAATGAATCACTCGCATAAATCAAATTATTATCTGCATCAGCAGAAAGCGACATTGGAGCCCAGCTAATGGCTGATTCACCACCTGCTGCTGTAGAAAATGCATTAGCAACTAAAGGCGGTATTGGATCACCTAGAAATGGTTGCACACTATATTTATTTGTAGCATCACCTTGATTAATTGCAATCACACTTAATGCTGTAGCTGATGGCAAAGTATTAGTTTGTGCTACCACCCAATCATTAAAAATCACAAAAGATGTACTTGTTGTCTGACCTGGTAATGTAATTAAGCCAGGATTCCATGAATTATCAAGAGTAATACTTCCATTGTTACTTATAGTATAACGAATTGCAGTTGAAGATTCTAGTAAATATACATAGCTATTCCCATGAAACTTTGCAATTGTTGGCCTTGCCCCAACTGGTGCAGGTAAAGTTACACTATCAATAACTTCCATAGTTACTGGGTTCACAGATACCAAAATTGATGGCGGCACATCAGAAGGATCTGGGCAATCTAATAATGCATCAGGACCTTGAATATTACAGCCAGCTTGACGATAAACTGATTTCATAATAATGATACCACTTTCAGTAGCATCAAACCCATTAAATGAAGTATTTAATGATTCGGCACCGCCGGTTGGCAATACTAAAGTTGCAATTGTATTTCCGGTTAAAG
>CALFYC010000014.1 GCA_937952895.1 uncultured Neisseriaceae bacterium | reverse complement strand
AAATGATATAAATGTTCGTATAAAAAGAGATTCAGAATTATCAACTATAACTATAATAGATTATAATTCAGCTTATCCAGATGATGAAATTTCATCTCTTAATGATGTTTTAAATATTCAAAGACAATGTGAAGTTGAAGAATTCTATTGGGAATTAATGGGTGATGATTCCCATGAAGATGAATTATTCTTAGTAGGTTCCATGGTCGATAAAGCTACAGTAAATAAAATTGATAAAGATTTACATATAGTTATGTATCGATGCTTAACAAAATGTAAGAAGTAAATTATATTGGTCCAAGTATAATAACTATATAAAAATAAAAAGGTTAACTTCTATATAAAATGGATCCTATATGGTGGACACGAGAAAAAGCGTGTCTGTCTATATGGGATCTTTTTTTGTACAATATTAACTAAGAGGTGATTATAAGATGAGTAAAAAAATATTTACAGAACAAGAAATATTAGAATTATCTAAAAATAAATATGTAAAAAATGTAACTGCTAAAGGTATAACTTATACTAATGAGTTTAAATTGCAGTTTATTGCTGAATATGAGAATGGGAAAACTTCAAGAGCTATTTTTGAAGATGCAGGATTTGATGTTAATATAATTGGAATTAAACGTATAGATTCTGCTAGTCTAAGATGGAGAAAAGCATATAACGATAAAGGTATTTTAGGTTTAGAAGATACTAGGACTTTAAATTCAGGAAGAACACTTAATAGAGAATTAACTATTGAAGAGATTATCGCTAAGAAAGATGCTGAAATAGAGTATCTTAAAGCGGAGCTTGAATTGATAAAAAAGTTAGAGCTGCAAGAAAGGCAGGTGATAAATAAGAAAATACCTGCATCTAAAATATTTAGACTAATACAAAATTTAATTCAAAGTTTCAATCTTAAAAACATGACGAGACATTTATGTAAAATTGCTAATGTCTCTACTTCAGGTTACTATAATTTTTTTAATAATTTTAAGACTAGAAGTATAAAGGAAAATAAAGATCTTATATCTAAAGAAATTATCTTAAAAGCATTTAACTATCGTGGATATAAGAAAGGATCTAGGTCTATAAAAATGGTATTAGAAAATAAATTCAATATTATAATGAATAGAAAGAAAATCCAAAGAATTATGAGAAAATATAATATTACTTGTCCTATACGTAAAGCTAATCCATATAAGCGTATTGCTAAGGCTACAAAGGAGCATAGAGTAGCTCCTAATAGACTAAATAGAGAATTTAAGCAAAACATACCTGGTAAGGTAATGTTAACTGATATTACATATATGCCGTACGGCAATAATAAGATGGCATATTTATCTACAATAAAAGATTCATCAACAAATGAAATATTAGCCTATAATCTTTCTAATAACTTAGCTATAGATATTGTAACTGAAACTATAAATAAATTAGTTAAACTAAAGTCATTTAAATTACATAAAGATGCATTTATTCATTCTGACCAAGGCTCTCATTATACAAGTCCAATCTTTCAAAAATTGCTTAAAAAATATAACTTGGGTCAATCTATGTCTCGTAGAGGCAATTGTTGGGATAATGCTCCGCAAGAATCATTCTTCGGACATATGAAGGATGAAATTGATTATAAAAGCTGTGAAACAATAGAAGAACTTAAAATATTGATAGATGATTACATGGATTATTACAATAATGAACGTTGCCAGTGGAATTTAAAAAAGCTGACTCCTGTGCAATACAGGAATCAGCTTTTAGTAACTTCTTAAGAACCCTTTTTTTCTAGTGTACTTGACAAAGGGTCCATTTTAATAATAGTTACACTTTTTTACTTATCTGGTAATTGGGTAAGTTTATTTGAAAATTTACGTTTTTCTTCTCTATATAGTGTTGGATTTACTCCTTTAAATTTCTTAAATGATCTTGAAAATGCTAATGGGTCACTATAACCGCAAGACCTAGCAATATCCCCGATTGGTAAGTCTGTTTGATATAATAATTCTTCTGCTTTTCGTATTCTAAATTCCATTAAAAATTTTTGTGGTGATGTATTTAAATGTTTATTAAATAGTGAAGTAAGATGCAAATTCCTTATGTTTTTGGCTTGGATTATGAAACCGCTAGCTTTGAAATTCGCGAAGCAATGGCTTTTTCTGAAGATATTATTCCTGATGCTATTTCACGTATTATTACTGCAGGATTAGCTAAAGAGGTAATTATACTATCAACTTGTAATCGCACGGAAATATACTGTATAACTCAGGATATAGATTTTGTAATTAATGCAGTTTGTGATATTAAAAACCTATGTCCACGAACAGTTAAAAAGTATAGCTACGTTTATTCTGGAGTCGATTGTGCCAATCATTTATTCAGAGTGGTGTCAGGTTTAGAATCAATGGTGCTTGGAGAAACTGAAATTGTTTATCAAGTAAAATCAGCATTAAGTTTGGCAAAAACTGCTAATGGGGTTAGTGCATCATTATCTGGTTTATTTCAAATGGCACTATCTGTAGAAAAAGAAGTTAGAAGTGAAACGGCAATAAATGGGATAGCCGTTTCTATGGGGAATGCTGTAGTAAATTTAGTTGCAGTTAACACGGATGATTTTACTCAAGAAAAAATCTTATTTATTGGTGCGGGTCAAATTATGCAACAAATTGCGCCTCACTTTAAAAATACTAATTTTTTAGACCAACCATCTTGGGTTGCTGGTATTTATGGATCTCGAGATCATTTAAATAGTAAACTCGGTAATAAATTCGGGGAAACAACTATCGGTTTTGAAGCCTTATCAAACAAATATGATTTTAGAGTTAATTTATATATTCCTGATAAAGGTCCGCAATATCGTTTTTATCGCAGAGTTAATAATGGTGCCGATCATCATCACATGAACCATATTGATGAATATTATATAACAGAAGAAGCATTGCCTGGCGCTGATTTTGAAGTTGGTTATCGATTACCTATTACTCAAGTTAATAGCAAGTTTTTTGCAGGTTATTACTATTTTGATGGCAAACATAGATACGAATCAATCTATGGTCCAAGATTTAGGGCCGAGGCAAAATTAGATCGAGACAATCTCAGATTTCTACCTAGAAACCTACAGATTACTTTTGGTGGCGAATATCAATATGACGATGCAAGAGGATCAATAGCCACACTGACTGCTATGCTTACATACCAATTTGGCAAAATCTATGAGTCAATAAATCATAACAAAAATGATTTACGAAATCGTATGAATGAGTTTCCGGTTCGAGATGTTGATATAGTAACTGGCAAAGATATTAGTGTTTTTTCACATAAAGAACATTGTATTGTTGATCTTGATGCTGGTATTGATTGTACCTGGCATTACACGTCCCCGACAGGAAATCTGTGTGACACTCCAGATTATGCTGATGAAGAATTAGCGCCTTATGGAGCTTATTGCGATTGGTCATGTGCTAATGGTACAGGATCTATCGTTTTTTTCGGGGGAACTTGCCCGAGCTAGACAATTAATGACGTAGCTTAGATAACTAATTTTTAATTTTTTAAAGAAATAAGTAATATGAGTAAGCGCCATAATAATATAAATCAGAGCATGGTATATAGGTCTGTATCTAGACATGAACGACGTCTTAAACATCGCGAATTAAAAGAAATGGTCAGACGATCCAGTGGGTTGATACCAAGAGCAACTAATTCCTTAATCACCAAAAAAGAAGCTAATGCTAG
>CALFYC010000013.1 GCA_937952895.1 uncultured Neisseriaceae bacterium | reverse complement strand
TGATGGACGTGAATCATATAATTATTCTATAGATATCTATGGTATTCAATATATTGACAATTATGCTGGATTACACATTGCAACTCCAGATGGCGATAATAATAAGATCTTTTTTGTGGGTTTAGTAGGTGGTGTAGAAAGTTATCCATATGCAGTACCGATTACTTATACTTTAACTAATGGTGTATATATCGGACAAATTGGCACAGAATCAGTATCTTCAATTGCGCCATACACCATTGAAATACCTTCCTCTGGGATGACTATTTATACTCCAGTTATGCTCAATCATGGGGCTAATGCAGGTGGTCGATTCTATGCATCATATGAAAGTCCATTAACTGCCGCAACTGGTGCTATGCCTGATCCATTATCTCAAAATGTTTCATCTTTTTACTTTGAATATAATGTGCCAAGTCTAACTGCAGTCTATACCGATATGACATATGTTGATTTTACTAGTGTCCCCGTTTCAATTAATTCGGTAAATGAAAACACTAATTATAATATCTCAATGGGTATTAAGCCTGCTTTTTATAATGTATCTGGTGCTACAATTTTAGCCAATATGGAAAGTGCTCTGAATCAATTCCCAGGAGTTTATAATTTAGCAGCTTATACTTTAAGAAATGAGAATTCAGACCTAATTGCAATTTTATCACCATCAAGTGTATTTACTCAACCAGATGTCATTCCAGCAGGATTCGAATCTGCAATTTTTAACACTTATACTGCAGATTTGTGGACTTATTACGCAACTAGTGGTAATTACTTGCAAATTAATGGTGATGAAATTGCAAACCAACTAAGCGGATCAGGTTGTATTTTACGTGGACATGTAGAAGAAAGTGATTCATTAATGCATTTTAATCCATACCCAAATGGAAGTAATTGTCCGACTGGAACATATATAGCAGGAGGTCAAACATTTGATTCTGGTCCAAATAGTTTTACTTTGCAAGAATCTGATTTTAATTACTACGGATTCTATAGTGCTTTTGGCAATCAATCAGTTTATGGTGAAAATGGAACTTATCAATCTTTATTAAAATATGTAGCTGGAGCACAGGCAGCTGGGTTTTTACCATTTTGTCCAGAAAGTGGTGGAAGTTCAACATTTATTTATGGCCATGAAGTATTAGCTCCTTATTCATCACAATACTTTAAGCCAAATTACAGATGTCTGCCAAATTACAGTCAATATGGTGAAAGCGTAATTAACCAATATGACCATCAAGTACATTTATATTTCAATAGTTATGGCTATGGTTATGATGATACCATTGGTATTGATAGTACTGTAACCTCTGATTCAACACAATTTCCAAATACAGTACATATCCTGAAAGATGCCAACTAATTATTAGCTTAAAAAAGATCCAGGCAATTTGCCTGGATCTTTTAGTTTGAATAAATTTAATTAATCATCAGATTGATTATTAAGCAAAATTTTCTGCCACAAAATTCCAATTAACCAACTTCCAAAATGCTTCCATATAATTAGGACGGCTATTTCTATAATCAATATAGTAAGCATGTTCCCATACATCACATGTTAATAATGGTTTATTTGCTGAAGTAAGTGGTGTTTGTGCATTTGATGTTGAAACTAAATCTAGATCTCCATCAATAGTTTTTACAAGCCATCCCCAACCAGAACCAAATGTCCCAACACATGTTTGGGTAAATGCTTTTTTAAACTCATCAAATGAACCCCATTTTTTATTGATAGCATCTAATAATAAACCATTTGGCTCTCCACCTCCATTAGGTGATAAACAGTGCCAATAAAAAGTATGATTCCAAACTTGAGCAGAATTATTAAAAATACCTCCAGAAGATTTCTTAATAATTTCTTCTAAAGTTGCATTTTCAAATTCAGTACCTTTAACTAAATTATTTAAATTAGTTACATAAGTTTGATGATGTTTACCATAATGATATTCTAAAGTTTCTTTAGAAATGTGTGGCTGTAATGCATCTAATGCATAAGGCAAATTAGGTAATTTATGTTCCATGTTAAATTCCTTCTAAAAATATAATTGAACCAAGTATTCTAACATTCTTAGATAAATTATTGGAGAATCTAACAATTTAAAAAATTTATTAACCTTTTATTAAGTTATCGAATTGTGCGTAAAATTGCAGCTCCAGAAGTAAATCCAGCACCAAAAGCACATAAAGCCACATGAATACCAGGACTTGTTTTACCTAATGTCTCAGCTAAAGCAATTGGAATTGTGCATGATGAGGTATTCCCATATTTAGCAATATTACTATATAATTTACCTTCAGGTAACTTTAACCTTGATTCAACTGCATTTATAATTCTTTGATTGGCCTGATGCGGCACAACTAATTCAATATCAGGTAAATTTACATTAGCACTTTGACAGCATTTATGCATAACCATTGCCATAGTTTTTACCGCAAAATTAAATAATGGTTTACCTTGTAATTTAATTCCAGCTTTTTCATCTACAGGAATATTTAAAATATCACCATTTTCAGCAACAGCTGATAGGTAAATTTGTTCAATTAACAATTTACTATTATCAATATGATCGTTTCCATATAAAATTGTTGCCGTAGCGCCATCTCCAAATAAAAACGCAGTATCAAAATCAGATAAATCCATGCGTTTTGATAAAGCCTCCGCTGTTACTAATAAAACCCTTTCATTCGGTCTAGTTTGTAAATAATCTTTTGCATTTTGTAATGCATAAATATATCCTGAACATGCTGCATTTATATCATATGATTGGATAGCATGCTCACCATGGGTTTGATATAGTCGATCTAAAATCAAACAAGAGGTTGCTGGAGATAAAAACTTTTCTGGTGAACATGTGGCACAAATTACCATATTTATATCACTTAAATTTAGATTTGCTTCACTTAAAGCTTTATTTATTGCATTTACAGCAATATCAATAATTGTTTCATTGGTTTCTAACCAATAACGTGCTTGAATTCCTGTGCGCCTAAAAATATCATCACTTGAACTATTTGGAAATCTTTTCAACACTTCTTCATTAGGAACTTTTAATGAACCAGTTTTAAATTGTGGGACTCCCATCCCAACTGGATATACTCCTTGATTTGATTGAGATAAGCATACCTCACCGCTATTTACTTTAAGTATGTTTTTTTCTAAAATTGGGGTTTTTGCTTGTGGTTTTAAAATATTAGTAATCCCATTTGGTAATTTTATTTTAATTAGTTTACTACCAACTAGAGCTTTATCTAGTTCTGTAACATAAATTTCTTCTACAACTCCACTACATGGAGATAGAATTTCACCATTTGATTTACTGGCTTCAATATCCACAATAATATCATTAGCTTTAACTTCATCGCCAATTTTAACGTATAATTTATTAATGATTACACTTTCATCTGATGGGCTAGCACCAATTACATCAATAATATAAGTACTATTATCAAGTGAATCTTCAATATCCCAGCTTAAATTTATATTTAATAACTCACAAGCTACAGTTAAAATACTTTCATATGATGGTAAAACCTCTAATTGATTTTGATAATTACACGGCGTATAAGTATCACCTTTGGTTACTCGTCTAGCTTTAATAGGCAAATTAACCAACTCAAGAACACTTGCCAAAATATCTGCTCCAACACCACAGGTATGATTATCTTCATGAGTAACAATTAAATGTCCAGTTTTTTCAACTGATTTACAAATAGTTATAACATCATATGGCTTTATAGTTCTTAGATCAATAATTTCTACTTCTATTCCGATTTTATCTAAAGTGTCCGCAACTTCATGGCATAAACTTACAGTATTACCCCATCCAACCAAAGTTATATCCGAACCAATTTTACTTATACGCGCCTTACCTACTGGAATAATCTGTTTTAAAATATCTTTAGATGTTGTATCTTGAATACTACTATTATTTAAAAGCTTTTTGGGATATAAAAATACACTCGGTCGTCCTGATTTAAATGCTGCATTTAGCATACCGGCTGCATCTGCTGCATTTGATGGCATATATACATCCAGCCCAGGAATATGAGCATAAGTTGCTTCATTGGTTTGCGAATGAAATGGTCCCAAGCCTGGTCGATAACCACCACATGCTGCAAATATAATCACAGGACATTGCCATAAACCATTAGTTCGCCAATACATAGTTGCAATTTCAGTAAAAATTTGATTATATGCAAGTGGCATAAAATCAGCAAATTGAATAAAAGCAACAGGTTTCATTCCAGTTAATGCCATTCCACAAGTAACCCCAACAATAGTGGATTCACTCAAAGCACTGTTTACAACCCGTCCTGGATATTTTGTAGAAAGCCCTCGTGTAATACCAAATACATCACCTTTATTATCTTCAATATCTTGACCTAATAAATAAACTCTATCATCATTCGCTAATTGAGAGTTAAAAACTTCCCGCATAGCTTCTAGCATAGTTAAACGCTCTTTTGCATTAAAATCACCACGATATTCTTGAGCATTTGGCATTAACTCTTTAGATAATGGCAATTCAGCAGAAAAGCACGCTTTAGGATTATCTCCATTACGTGCAACTTTAATTGCATCTCGCACAGATTTAACTGCAGAGTTTGCTACTAAATCCAACTCATTTTGAATAACCCCATTTTCTAAAAGAAATTTTTGGGTAAGCGATATTGGATCGTTTATGATACTACGCGAAATTTCTTGAACATTACGATATAATAGTTGATTATCTGCATTTGAATGGTTATCCAATCGATCAACATTAAATACGATAATTTGAGGACAACGACGATTACGAACCTTACTAATTATAGCTTTAACCTCTGAATATGATTTGAGAGGGCAGGTTCCGTCAATATAACTGATGTCAATATCATAAAACTTGTCTGGATTGTCGCCATCAGGTAATGAAAAAAATGTTTTACCTGCAGTTCTCGTTGATATAGCAAGATTATTATTATGAATAAAGAATAAGACTGGAAGATTATTACGTTTGGCTTCCGCTAATGCTTCAAAAACCTCCCCTTGTTGAGTTGTCCCATCTCCCATTGAGCATAATACTAAAGGTTTATCAGTTTGGTTCTTAATTGCATGTGCAACTCCTACTGCTTGAAGAGCATTATTTCCAACAGGCCCTACAATACTTAAAATATTATGCTCTGCGGCACTCATATGCGATACCATTTGTCTGCCATATGAATGAGAACCTGACTTAGCTAATGCACTATAAAAAAACATTTCACTACTAATTCCACGAGCAAGCATTAATGCTTTATCACGATAATGGCAGTGTAACCAATCAGATTTTTGTAAAAATGGAGCTAAAATAACGCTACCTTCGTGCCCCTTACTTGAGGCAAGGAAGTTAGCTTCACCACTATTCACCAATTCAGACTCAACTAAATCAGACTCTCTCGATGCTATCATAAATTTGTATAAATCTAACCATATGGCCACTTGTTCAGCTGCTATTTTCATTTATTACTGTTTTCCTTTTTATCCATAATTTTATGATAAAATTTCACTAGTATCATTTTTATTCAAATATATTCAATATAAGATTATACTTTTAAGTTCTTAAACTATACATCTTTAATTTAGTCTCAGGTACATTATAGCATACACTTTAACCCCAGGGGGGCATGATGTGGAAAAACTTATAGTAACTACACATTTAAAAAATGTTCATGATTACTGAACCATAACTTTGTATGTGTTGCTGCCAATTCAGGATAATCATTAATCATAATCTTTGCAATAATTTTAGCAATTTTTAATAATTCCAAATCATATTCAAGACTTGCAAATCTTAAATTAGGTAAACCACTTTGACGACTTCCCAAAAGCTCACCTGGCCCTCTAATCAATAAATCTTCTTGAGCAATTTTAAAACCATCATTATTTTCAAAAATAACTTTTAATCTACGCTTAGCTAAATCACTTAAGGCATTTTGATATAACAAAATACATTGGCTATCAACACTTCCACGCCCAACTCGACCTCTTAACTGATGTAAACTAGACAATCCCATTCGTTCACTGTGTTCAATCACCATAATACTTGCATTAGGAACATCTACACCAACTTCAATTACAGTAGTTGCTACAAGAACTTGAATCTCAGCTTTAACAAATTTGTCCATAATTAAAGCTTTTTCTTGATAATTTAACCTCCCATGAATTAAACCAATACTTATTGGCTTTAGTAAGTCAGTTAATTCATTATAAGTATCAATCGCATTTTGTAGATCTAACTTTTCAGACTCTTCAATTAATGGACAAACCCAATATATTTGTCGCTTATTATTACACTCTTTTATAATAAAATCAATAACCTCTCGGCGCCTTTTGTTATTGATCAATAAAGTTTTAATAGGAGTTCTACCTGGTGGTAATTCATCAATATTTGACACATCTAAATCAGCAAAATAGCTCATAGCTAAAGTCCTTGGAATTGGAGTTGCTGACATCATCAATTGATGAGGATTATGACCTTTATTTTGCAATAAAAGTCTTTGATCTACTCCAAATCTATGCTGTTCATCAATTACAATTAAGGCTAGATTTTTAAATACCACATTTTTTTGAAATACTGCATGAGTTCCCACAACTATTTGAGCAGCCCCTTCTTCTATTTTCTTATAAATTTTAGACTTTTCATTTAAGCTTCCAGCTAACCAAATGCAGCTAATTGATAATTGTTCTAATAAACTTTTAATTTTTAAATAATGTTGTTCTGCTAATATTTCTGTTGGAGCAATAATACATGCCTGAAAACCATTTTCAACCGCAACTAGCATAGTTAAAAGAGCTATAATAGTCTTACCGCTTCCAACGTCTCCTTGAAGTAGCCGATTCATTTGTGTAGGTTTAGCTAAGTCATTAAAAATTTCATGTTTAACACGTTCTTGAGCTTTTGTTAATTTGAATGGCAATAATTTTAATAATTGGTCAGTGAATCTACCTGTTGATTTTAAGCTAAAAGATGAATTATTATGCTTTTTTTGATAAGCTTTATACATTATTAATTGCTGTGCAATTAATTCATCTAGCTTAAGCCTTCCAAGAGCTTTAAGATGAAGTTTATCTTCAAATTCAGCGGGGGTTAATTTATGTAAAACTCTTAATGCATCACTTAATTGAAGTAAATTATATTGTTGTAAAATATTATTAGGCAATGTTTCTAAAATTGGAAAAGTTAATGCACTATCAATTATTTTAACCAAATGCCCCTGATTAAGCCCTGCTAC
The DNA here is from genome assembly GCA_937952895.1 of uncultured Neisseriaceae bacterium. Lineage (GTDB taxonomy): Bacteria > Pseudomonadota > Gammaproteobacteria > Burkholderiales > UBA11063 > Aquella. The sequence continues at coordinate 215 of CALFYC010000013.1, read as the reverse complement.
AATACTGTAAATTGGACTAAATGTCTTCATTAATTGCGCATTCTCTTCAGTTACAGTTCTTACTTTAGGATGAATAATAGTTTTATTACCTAAAAAATCTACTTTTATTTCTCCAAATGCTCGAATCCTCTTACCAATTTGATATTGAGTTAGATAATTAGGATAAAAATGAAAAAATATTAACGTAATTGAAGCAGAACCATCATATAACTCGA
>CALFYC010000012.1 GCA_937952895.1 uncultured Neisseriaceae bacterium | reverse complement strand
TAAAATTGTGTAGAAAATGGGCATACGAGAAAAAAGGAATCAACGAAAACGAAGCACAAATCATCGTTTGTGACGGTAACTTCCACGGAAGAACGACAACAATCATTTCTTTCTCAAACGACGAAAACGCACGTAAAAACTTCGGACCTTATACTGCTGGATTTATTAGTATTCCTTATGATGACATTGATGCTTTAGAAAAAGCAGTAAATTCATCAAAAAACATTGCAGGATTCTTAGTAGAACCAATTCAAGGGGAAGCAGGAGTTTATACACCTTCTGACGATTTTATCAAAAAAGCAAAAGCAATTTGTGAAGCAAATAACGTTTTATTCATCGCAGACGAAGTTCAAACAGGTATCGCTAGAACAGGTTCGTTATTAGCAGTTTGTGGAAATTGTTCTTGTGAATCAAAATGTGAAAAACAAGAAACGTTTACCCAACCCGATATTTTGATTTTAGGAAAAGCATTATCAGGTGGAGCTTATCCAGTTTCTGCGGTTTTGGCAAATGATAGCATTATGAATGTGATTAAGCCAGGTCAACACGGTTCTACATTCGGAGGAAATCCAGTAGCGGCTGCGGTGGCTATGGCAGCTTTAGAAGTAGTTTCGGAAGAAAGTTTGTCTCAAAACGCAAGAAAACTAGGAAAAATCTTCCGTGAAGAATTAGGTAAATTTATCGAAACTTCAAACATTGCTACTTTAGTAAGAGGTAAAGGACTATTAAACGCAGTTGTTATCAACGATACAGAAGAAAGCGACACCGCTTGGAACATTTGTGTGCGTTTAGCTGAAAACGGTTTATTAGCAAAACCAACTCATGGAAACATTATTCGTTTTGCGCCACCTTTAGTTATGAACGAAGAGCAATTGAGAGATTGTGTTTCAATTATCATCACAACTTTAAAAGAGTTTGAAAAATAAATAATTGCTTAGTAAATATAAATCCCGATGAAAGTCGGGATTTTTTATTTTTTATTTTAAATTTGATTAAATTTTACAAGTAATGAAATATTGTTGTTTCCTATTAGGCATGTTGTTATTCCAAATATCATTTGGACAAGAACAAGCCGTTTTTTATTTTGATAATAATAAGTTTGAATTGAACAAAACCGAAGCTGCTAAACTTCAAAAATGGATAGCAGGCAATACAACTTCAAAAATTCTTTCCATAACAGGTTCTACAGACGAAGTGGGAACCTCAGGGTACAACGATACGTTATCGCAAAAACGGGTAAGTCATATCTTCAATCAAATCAAAGGAAAAGTCAACATAAGACTCGATTTCAAAAGTATTTCTCTTGGCGAAAAAGGCGCTACTTCAACCAATAAAGCTGAAAATAGAAAAGCCATCATTCACTATTTATTAGAAAAAGATTTAGATAAAGAAAATGAAGTTTTAGGAATTAAAGTTGCAGTACCTGAAGTTGTTATACCTGAAGATGCACCATTAGAGGAGAAAGTAAGATTGGCAAAAGTTGGAACAAAAATTATATTAAAAAATATTAATTTCTATCAAAATACTTTTGCAACTATGCCAGAATCGCAAGGAACATTGTATGATTTACTTTTTATAATGCAAAACAATCCCGATTTAAGAATTGAAATTCAAGGGCATATTTGTTGTATTGATAAAGATTACCGTAATTTGTCGTTAGATAGAGCAAAACAAATTAAACGTTTTCTCGTTTATAATGGTATACAAGAGTATCGTGTTAAGACAAAAGGATTTGGTGTTTCACAACCTATTTACCCAATTCCAGAGGCAACACCAGAACAAGCTGCAGCAAATAGAAGAGTTGAAATTGAAATTTTAAGTAAGAAATAATGAGAAACGTATTAATTGTTTTAATGGTTTTTATCACAGCTTTTTCAATAAGTTGTAATGATTCATGTGATGAAGGAAATAAGCCAACACCTGCGTCTTTTTTTGTTGAAATTGTGGAGGAAACATCAGGTGAAAATGTGTTTGAAAACACAACCTATACGGCACAGCAAATTACCATTGAGGATTTAGACGAAGTTGCAATTCCTTATAGATTTATTCAAAACTCGAACATTATTCAAATTTTTCCATCAGTTGTAAATGCTACAGGAAATTCGTTTTTAATCAAATTAAACAACGAAACAACAATGCAAACAAACGAAATTAATGTCAATTATGATGTTTCGTCTAGCGTAGGAGAATGTTTCACAACCTATAAAATTGAGAATATTTTGTTTCCAAATAATACATCAGAATTAGTTGAAGCTGTACATGTTGTAAAAATTTAACAAATGAAATGTTGTCAAATATAGATGAAGCATATTTGGATCGTAATAAAATTACTAGATGGGCAGAATTTATTCAAAAATATCCTAATGTTATTGAATATGTTGATGTTGAAGAATCAGAAAATTTAATGATTGCAATGTATCCACATGAAATAACAGAAGCAAAATATAAATCTCAATTATCAGTGAATCCATCAGAAGGTGGGAGAGGAAATCCAATTAACAGATATGACAAAGTATATGTTAATTACACTCATTGTGAATTTCATCCAATGATGTTAATGGGTATTATATCATCAAATATACCATTTTCTGAACATAATCAAGCTCCTAGAAATTATTTCAATTTTGCGCAAACCAGACAAGGAATGGGAATATATGCAACAAATTTCAGATATAGAGTAGATTTATCATATTTATTATATCATCCAATGAGACCATTAGTTATTACACGTGCAGCTAAATATACAAATGAATTGGATATTCCAGCAGGAGAAAATATGATGGTTGCAATTGCATGTTATACTGGGTTAAGATTTAGCCCATGTCATAATTAAAGTTATGGCAAGTTTACGTTATGGTAAGCGACGTTTTCAAATTACGGGAAAGTCCTATAATTTATTGAATAAAAATATATAAATAAATAGAGTATGAAAATTTTATTGATGGATGAATATGTAAAAAATAATAACATTGAAATCAATAAATATATATTTGCTCAATATGACAAAGATTTTATTCAAAATAATAAATTGCTTTTTACAGCTACTAAGTTATATATGAAAGTAAGTATATGATGGCCCAAGTGAAAATTTGGGGTATAGTAATAATGCTGAAAAAGATGGATAATCCGTAGCTAAGCTTTCAATAATTTACATTAATAATATTGGAAGAAAGTGCAACGACTAGATGGAAACGGGCGATATAATATTTGCTCAAGGTATAGTCTAAACCAACTGGTAACAGTTTTTGAATGTAATCATATAGTGCCCATAACATTAGCATTATATGGTGAGTTTCAAATATCAATGACACTAATAGGAAATGATTAGTTGAGATAGGTATAATTGATAATCAAGAAGATAGTATAGTAATGAATCGTACATCAATGCAACGTGGAATGGCAGTATCAACAACATTAAAGAAATATTCAGACACAATTACAAAAAATACAGCAACAGGATTAGATGATATATTTATGAAACCAGATCGAAATAAAGTAACAGGAATGATGGATTCAAATTATTATAATAAATTAAATGATAAAGGATATATACCAGAAGAAACAGTGGTAAATAATGGAGATGTAATTATAGGTAAAGTTGCACCAATTCAAACAGGTTCAAATTCCAATAAATTATTAAAAGATGAATCACAAATATATAAATCTACTGTTCCGGGTGTTGTTGATAAAGTTTATACTGGTATTCATAATGCTGATGGATTTGAAATGTATAATATGAAAATAAGATCAGAACGAAATCCAATGATTGGAGACAAAATGTGCTGCCTAAGCGATTCACATGAAGTTTTAACGACAGATGGATGGATAAATATAAAAGACATAACATTAGACCATAAAATAGCATGTTTAAAAGATGCTGATACATTAACATATGCAAATCCAACAGAAGTTATGTCATATGATTATGAAGGCCCAATGTACAATGTTGAATCTAATCAAGTAAATTTATTTGTAACACCAAATCATGATATGTGGGTAAGAGGTAGAGATACAAAATATAAAAAAGAACGTGCAGAAAATATATTTGGAAAACGTAAATATTACAAAAAAAATATTAATAAAGTTCAGATATTCAAAAATGAAAATTATTTTGTATATGATGAACTAAATCAAATAACTCATTTTAAAATCAATGACACTGAATATCCTATCAAAAAATGGTTAATATTTTTTGGTATATGGATGGCTGAAGGTCATGTATCTAAGTATGACAATCAAATTATATTTGCAGCACACAAACAAAGAGTAAAAGATGAATTAACAAACATTTGTCAAACATTTAATTTGAATATCAATAAAAAATCAGATGGTAAATCCAAAGAAAAACATATATGGTATGTTACAAATAAAAATATTGCAGATTATATGAGATCATTCAGTGTTGGAGCAATTAATAAATCACTACCACAATGGGTATGGAATTTAACACCCTTATTATGTCGTACATTAATAAGTGGCATGATGTTAGGAGATGGTCACACCATGAATAATGGTACTGAAAGATACAATACTTCATCAAATGTATTGGCCGATGAATTTCAAAGATTATGTTTGCATGCTGGATGGGCATGTAATATAATGTTGAAATATAAAGCAGGAACAACAAAAACTATTATAAATGGTGATAGAAAAGGCACAACAATAACAACGACTGTTGATGCATATAGAATGACAATAATAAAAACACAAGTTGAACCACTTGTCAATAAAACCATACAACATGGAAATCAACATGACAAATATGTTGATTTCAAAGGCAAAGTTTATTGTTGTACGATGCCATATTTAGGTGTGTTATATGTAAGACGTAATAAGGTCCCAGTTTTTTGTGGAAATTCACGACACGGACAAAAGGGCACTATAGGAATTCAATTAAGTTCTGCAGATATGCCATTTACTGAAACAGGAATACAGCCCGATATTATTATCAACCCTTGTTGTTTTGCGGGTTCAACATTAATATCATTGTCTAATGGATTATCTAAACGTATAGATTCATTTTGTGATCAAGGTTTAGAAAAGGTATTAACATTCGCAAATGATTCTAATGGTTTTGTAAATTCATTCAGTTTAGGAATGGAATCA
>CALFYC010000011.1 GCA_937952895.1 uncultured Neisseriaceae bacterium | reverse complement strand
GAAAAAATAATACACATTACTGTGGAGCTTATTGGAAAAATGGTTTTCATGAGGATGGGGTTGTAAGTGCATTAAGAGTCTGCGATGAATTGGAAAGATTATGTTAACTAATTCTTTTGCAATTGGAAAAGTATGGCATAAAAGATATACCCCAAAAGTTCATGAATTTTCATATAAGTTAAATAGTTGGTTAGTAGATATTGATAACTTCGAATCTTTAGATAGAATAAGTTTATTGGTTAGTAGTAAAAGGTTTAATTTATATTCATTTGATCCATCAAATTATTTACGAGATTATCCAGGCAATATAGCAACCAAAATTCGTTTAAAATTTGCAAACTTTGGTATTGCAATAAATGGTGAAGAAAAAATTTTTATGCTTGGACAATTAAAAAATTGTGGATTATATTTTAGTCCATTAAATTTATATTTTTATTTTCTAAATAATGATTGTCAATATGTTCTAGCTGAAGTATCAAATACTCCTTGGAATGAAAGACACTATTATTTAATAAACAATAAAGAAAAAAAATATATAGTAGCAAAAAATTTCCATGTTTCTCCGTTTTGGCAAATCGAACAAGATTATCATTGGCATTTTGAAATTTTTAAAGAAAGTATTTCATTTAGGATAGATAATTATCAAAATAATGAAAAAGTTTTTAGTGCTGGTTATAAAGTAAGTTTGGTTCCTTTCGCAGACAGGAAATTTAATAATAAAATAATTCTAAGACAGCCTTTTACCGTATTAAAAATACTCATGGCAATATATTTTGAAGCATTTAAAATATTTTTAAAAGGTATCCCATATATTTCTTATCAAAAGCAACGGAGACATTAATGCTTAGAAAAATAATAAAAAAGAAGATATTTAAAAAATTGTCAGATATTGATTATGGGCAAATAAATATTAAACTACCAGATGGTATAGAATATACTTTTACTGGGAAATTTCCTGGTGTTAAAGCTGATCTAGCTTTATCAGACTGGCGCGCCTTCGCTAAGTTAATAAATAAAGGTGATGTTGGGCTCGCTGAGGATTATCAGGATGGTTATTGTGATAGTTCAAGCATAGAAAAGCTATTACTTTTTGCATTACAAAATGAAAAACTTTTTAATAGTGTCGGGCATGGGGGTAGAGTATTTAAGCAAATGTCTAAACTCCTTTATTTAACAAAACGTAATACGATTAGTGGAAGTAAGAAAAATATTCAGGCACACTATGATTTAGGAAATAGCTTCTATAAATTATGGTTAGACGAAAGTATGACGTATTCATCAGCTTTATTCCTCAGTGATTCAGACGATCTAAAGAGTGGGCATTATAATAAATATAAACGGTTTCTTAATAAAATATCTATTGATAAAGCAAACATATTAGAAATAGGTTGTGGGTGGGGAGGATTTGCTGAGCTTGCAGCTATCGAGGGCCACACAGTAACTGGGATAACCCTTTCAAATCAACAATATGAATATGCTGTTGATAGGACAAAAAATTTAGACGTAAATATTAAGCTTGAAGATTATCGCTATCAGCAAGGTAAATATGATATTATCGTTTCAATTGAAATGGTTGAAGCTGTTGGTGAAAAATATTGGAACACTTATTTTAAAAAGTTGGCAGAACTGATTAAAGATGATGGCAAGATTATGCTTCAAGTAATTACAATTGACGATAAATTTTTTAAAAATTATCGTAAAAATGCTGATATGATTAGAAGCTTAATTTTTCCTGGTGGCATGTTATTATGTGAAAATGCTATAAATAATCTTGTAAAACGCAACAATTTACATATTATAGATAAGCATCGATTTGGTTTAGACTATGCCAAAACTTTAGAAATATGGTTAAGTAATTTCAATAGTAATTATAATCAAGTTAAAGCACTTGGCTTTAATGAAAAATTTATTCGATTATGGCAATTTTACTTGTCATTATGTATTGCGGGCTTTAAACATGGACGAATTAATGTAATACAACTAGAAATAATAAAATCTAAAGGGGTAAACTAAATGAAAAAATTATTAATGGCGATATGTAGTATTTTTATGGCATCTTGTTCTAATGATAAAATTAATCAATATGAGCATAATTATCCAAAGCTTAGTTTGCAAGAATTTTTAAATGGAAAAATTACTGGTTACGGAATAATTGAAGATTTTCGATCTAATGTGACTAAACGATTTCAATTTTCGGGCACGGCTTTGTGGACAGGAGATTCAGGACGATTTGATGAAAAGATTACTTACAGTGATGGAAAAGTGGAAAGTAGGGTTTGGCAGATTAAAAAATTAAGTGAAAGCTCTTATGAAGCTTATAACCCTGATTTAATAGGGATAGCCAAAATTAAGGTTTCTGGGAATGCAATGAATTGGCAATACACTATGAAAATAAAAGTTGATGACTCAATTTATAAGATAAATTTTGATGATTGGATGTACTTAATGCCAGATGGGCAATTAATTAACAGAAATTACTTTAAAAAATTTGGAATTACAGTAGGCGAATTAACTTTGTTTATGCAAAAAGAAAGTATTTAAAATTAATTCAAAGGAATAAATTATAATTAAACGTTCTGAATTAACTAAAAAGAAAATACTTTTATCAGCAAGAAAATATTTTACTTATAGAAGTTATGATCAAGTCGGATTACGAGAGATAGCTAAAGATGCCGGTATTGATGTTGCTTTAATAAATAGATACTTTGGAAGTAAAAAACAACTTTATCAAACAATTATTTCTAATGTCTATGGTTCAACAAATAAAAGCGACACGGATAAATCATCTTTTTTTGAAAATGAGGATATTGGAAGATTATTAGCTCTGCATATGATAAGAATGCAAGAGAATCATGTATATGCAGAAAAAAATAATCTTTTTTTGCAATCTATTACCAATAAAACCACAGCTGAAATAATAGGTCCCAAATTTTATGAGTGTTTCATTAAGCAAATAGAATTAGCAATTAAAACATCTGACGTAAAAATGAAAGCAGAATTAATTACTTCATTAGTGATTGGTAGTTCGATAATATTTTCTTTATTTAAACGAATGATTAAGTTCGATTATGATGAAGAAAAATTTATCAACTTGTTTGCAATTATGATTAATAGTATTTTAAAAGAATAATTTAGTTGACATTTCACCTAATTTGCTCTATAATTTATCCTATCAAAAAATTTAAATAGAATCTAAAATTGATAATAAAACACCTTAATGAAGATATTTCTATAGAGTATGCATTAAATTTACTTTTAAGTGGTAAAGTAGTTGCGGTTCCAACAGAAACTGTGTATGGACTTGCTGCTAATATTAGTGATCAAAATGCAGTTAATAAAATATATTCCATTAAAAATCGTCCTTTAGATCATCCATTGATTGTCCATATTGCAAATAAAAAAGATTTACAAATTTATTGCAATAATATTCCAGGTTATGTAATGGAAATAATTGATAAGCTTTGGCCTGGACCAATAACATTTATTTTAAATAAAACCCAAAGAGTGCCAAATTATGTTACTGGGGGACAAGATACAGTTGCCATAAGGATGCCTTCTCATAAATTAACCTTGAAACTTATCGATAAATTTGGACAGGCAATTGTTGCACCATCGGCAAATAAATTTACTGGAATTAGTCCAACTAGGCCAGAACATGTAATTGATGAATTTGGTGAAATAATTGATGTTTTAGATGGTGGACCGTGTGAGCATGGTCTAGAGTCAACAATTATTGATGCAACTAATGCAAATTTCTATAAAATATTGAGATATGGTTCAATTACATCAGAAAAAATAGATTTTATATTAAAAGAAAAATATAGCCAAATTAGATGTAGTAATAATCTTAACCATAAATTAAAATTTCCAGGTAACCATTTAAAACATTATTCTCCCAAAAAAAATCTACTCTTATTTAAAAATAAATCAGATTTCGAAATTCTAATTAAAAAATTTACGAGTTTATATGTAATTTATTATTCTTTGGAATTATCATGCAATAAATTGAAATTTTATAAAATTGAAAATAATCCGCATGAATTTGCAAGAAATTTTTATCACGCCTTAAGAATGGGGGATAACTCAGATTGTCAAGCTATTGCTATTGAAGCCCCTCCCATTGATTCAGAAAATTGGACCGCAATTTGGGACAGATTAAATAAAGCTATAATAAAATAGATTATCTTATATGATTAATCAGATTTACATCTGGCATATATATTATGAGAATTATTAAGGGTTACAGAAATCACAATATGTAGGGTCTCCATATTCATCTTTTGGATTAATTTCTTCTCTTTCAAAATAATCGCATTTTAAGCATTTTATATCTTTAAATTTTGGGATTTTTGTCATACGGTGGCAAATCCTACACTTCAAATTACCACTTGTAGATATACTACCAAATCCTGGAGTACGGGGTTGTAGCCGCAAACCCTAGAAATTTCCGTCAACAAGTTTTTCAGCTATAAT
>CALFYC010000010.1 GCA_937952895.1 uncultured Neisseriaceae bacterium | reverse complement strand
AATGTTAATATAGAAAGTTAATATTAATTTTTCATATATCGGAATAATTAAGTAACTTATCTTTTGAATTGGAGATCTATTATGGAAGATAAAGAGTACTTTTTAAATTATCAAAAAGCGTTTAATACTATCTACTCGAACTCTGAAGATTGCGCTTTTATTAAAGACACAGAATATAAGTATCAAGCGGTAACTGACAATTGGCTAAAATTTATTAATGCTTCATCACCTAAGGATTTATTAGGAAAAACCATGTTAGAAGTTGCTGAATTTTTTCCTGGCTGCAGTTCTAAAATGATTGAGCAATTGAGACAGCAAGATATAAAAGTTCAAACACAAAAAAAGCGTGGCACTTATCTTGATTTAGTGAATTATAATGGTCAAAGTAAAATTTGTGTACATTATAAAAATCCAATCATTAACCCTGACACAAATAATTGTGTTGGTATGCGTAATCAAGTTACAAATTTATTTTTACCTCATGTAGTTAAAACATTATTTAAATTACATGGAGCAAAAGGATTATTAATTGGGCATAAAAATCGGGAAAATCCGTTGGAACATTATCCTTTAAGTAAAACCCAACATATGGTATTATTCCTAGCTCTTAATAATTATTCTTATTCGGAAATCGCTATTCTTCTCAATGAATTTGGATATAAAGTTACTCCAATTAGAGTTAATGATTATTTAGAACAATTAAAATTAATTTTCCACGTTCGAAATAAAACACAGCTAATTGAAAAAGCAATTGGACTTAATTTTCATACATTCTTACCAGATGGTTTATTTAATAAACTAGGATCGATAGAAGTCAGTGATGAAGAAGCAATAATTATTATAGGTAATGAATCTTAGTAAAAAGAACCCCATCAAGATTAGATGATGGGGTTTAGTTTTTAATTAATTAATTTTTAAATTTAATTGTTACTTTATCACCTGACTTAACTCCTCTTTCTGCATCACAATAGGAAGGATGAGTTCTTCTTGCTAAAGAAAAAGATCCTTGCTTATTATAATAACTATCCATATCTCGATAAATTGATTTCCAAGTAATTTTACAATGTATTCCATCATTAGAATAGATACCACTAATAATAGCATGACGTGGGATTAATATCTTTTCACCATCCTCATCATAAATGTTATCACTCGTTTTATATATTCCTGATTTTTCAATTATCTGTGTTCCTTTTGCAACACGATAACTTGCCTCGGAAGTCGCAACAATTACAGTGTCTGCAGGAATATGGTCTATATTTTGTGATAACCTAATTGTACTTGCAGAATAATCAGAATAACTAGCACATCCAATCAATGTAACAGTTAAAACATTTAATAATATTAATAATACTTTTTTCATAATAAACTCCTTAAAATTATTTTACTCATGCAGTGTAACATGATCTAATAAAAAATAGCTTCCAAAAATCTTAGCTAAAAATTTTTGATAAAATAATTATTATTTATCAATACATATTCATAAGTGCTTGTTAACTCATAATATGTTAAAATTTTCATAAAATTGATAGACTAAGTAGACGTTGTTATATTCGCTGGAGCTTGTAAAGTAAAAGCTATCAAAGAACAAGTGTAGATACTGGATATTTAATTTTATTAACTCCTTTAAATTGTATTGTGATTTTTATTATCATAACATCATTAATAATAAAGGATTTGGGATAATTAAAATATAAATTTAACCAGTTTCAACTACTTAAGTCCTATGAGATGTTAATAATTGATAGAAAATACTATAAAAATAATTTAAGTAAAGAAATATATTATTTCTTTACTTAAATATAAACCTAATTACTATTCAATATGAACTTGAATTATATTACCAGTCCCTAAACTACCATCTGCCTGCAGAAATATATCACTACCGCCTTTTGCTGTACCATTTGATGAAATAGTAAATTCACAAGTATATTTATCAGCTCCACTACTAAGCGCTTCTTGTGCACAACCTGCACCACCTTGAGCAATGGTAACTCCTGACTCACTACTAGTTGGCAAGAGCAAGTATGCTCCAGGAAGCTGAGCACCAAGTGCTGTTCCGCTATTAAATGTTACAGTATAATCACCAGCAAAATTAGCGCTACCTTGACAGGTGATTACACTATTTCCACCGAGTGAGCAATTTCCAACCATTGCATTTTGGGTTAATTGATAATTTTGTAAATTATATTGTGTCGAACTAACTGGATCGGTACTAACAGCAGGATTAATCACTGGGACACTACTCCCACTATTACATGAACTTAAAGATACTACACCAATACCACAAAGTAAAATTATTATTTTTTTCATTTAATTGCCTCCAAAATATTAAATATTTAATTATCTTTTACAAAAATATAAATTTAGATAAATATAGTCTGAATGGCAATATAATATCTTATAATAAAATATTATAATCTCAAGAAAACTTAACCTAGATTTTTAGGTAAAAATTTAAGATTTAAACTTTGAATATAAAGAGAGAATAAGAAAATGGCTATAAGTTAAACTCTTATAGCCATTTTTGCAAATTTAATTTATGATAAATTAATTAGCTCTAGAAAATTTAGCAGTTCCGCTACCTGATACTTGTTTTTCTTCAAGCGTTATACCCTTTTTAGATAATAATGCTGAACACTTATCTGCCCATGCTGCATTATCTGAAGAATAAGTCAATTTTACTGACGATACATTATGTGATGAAGCCTTATCTGCAACTTTTTGCGCTGTCTTCGCACAACTTGGATCACCAGCAGGATCAGCATCTGCATAAGCTAAACCTAATGAACTAAGTAACATAAGTGATATTAATAATTTTTTCATTTTGTGGCTCCTTAAAAAAACTTTTAATTTCATGACGTATTATAAAACTAAATTTACCCATAAATCAAATTAGAGTTAGCATTTTTTATATTGAAAAAATTAAATATATTAATTAAACCTTATAATATAAGCACAATATACGCTTTTTTAAATCAAGCTAACTTTTCATAATCTAAATAACCAATCTCACCTTCAGTATAAAACGTTTCTGGATTTGGCTGATTTAAATTTGCATTTAATAAAAACCGTTTTACTAAATCTGGATTAGAAATAAATAATTTTCCCCAAGAAACAGCATCAGCATAATTATTTTCAATTAGTTTTTCCCCATCTTCTTTAGATAAATTTTGATTAGCAATATATACACCATTAAATGCATCTTTAAGTTTATTTCCGATATAACCATCTCCTTGAGCTTCTCTAGCAAAAATAAATGCAATTTTACGTTTATTTAATTCTTCTACTAAATAACTAAATATAGTCAAAGGATCAGAATCTCCCATATCATGACTATCACAGCGTGGTGCAATATGATACCCAACCCTTCCACTTCCCCACACAGAAATAGCTGCATCTGTCACTTCTAATGCTAAACGTGCACGATTTTCAATATTTCCACCATATTGGTCTTGACGTTTGTTTGTGCTATCTTGCAAAAATTGATCCAATAAATATCCATTCGCTCCGTGAAGCTCAACCCCATCAAAACCGGCTTTTTGAGCATTTTCAGCTGCTAATCTATATGCTGCAACTATTGCAGGAATTTCTGATAATTCTAATGCCCTTGGAATAGTAAATTGTTTTTTCGGCCTAACTAAATTTATATATCCTTTAGGTGGTATAGCACTTGGAGCAATTGGCTGTTTACCCTCTAAAAATATTGGGTCGGAAATTCTTCCAACATGCCATAATTGTAAAAAAATTCTCCCACCTTTTTCGTGAACCGCATCTGTAACTATTTTCCATCCACTAACCTGCTCATCTGACCAAATTCCTGGAGTTCTTGCATAACCAACCCCCATCGGACAGATTGAAGTTGCTTCACTAATTATTAATCCCGCACTTGCTCTATCTGCATAATATTGTGCCATCATTTTATTTGGAATACGGCTATCCCCTGCACGACAACGAGTTAAAGGTGCCATAATTATTCTATTTGGCAGTTCTAAACTGCCCAGCTTTAGTTTATTAAATAACACTGACATAATATCATGCCCCTTTCATATAATTATTAACTTCTAATAATAACTCTCTAACAGTATTAAGAGGTAACCCCATAACAGAATAAAAACATCCATCAATTTTAGAGATAAATTGACCAATATAACTTTGTATCCCATAACCACCAGATTTATCTTTATAATCTCCCATCATTAAATATTTATGAATATCACTTTCTGGAATCTGTGCAAAAGTAACTTTAGTTACCTGGGTTATAATTTTTTGAAAGTCTAAATATTTAATCCCAACTGTGGTAATGACATCATGGGTATGGTTTGAGTAACTAGTTAACATATTAAATGCTTCTTCATAGTTTTGTGGTTTCCCTAGGATTTTTCCATCTAATATAACCTCAGTATCGGCACATAAAATTGGTAATATGTGGATTTTACCCTGAAGCAATTTATTCCAAGCAAAATGTAACTTTTCTTCTGTAATACGTTTCGAGTATTCATATGGTAATTCTAATAAGTTAACTTCTTCTATAAAATCAATTGGGAGTATTTTAAATTCAACTCCCATTTGACTCAATAATTCTTTTCTTCTAGGACTTTTTGAAGCAAGATAGATTTTCATTATACTCCCTTAATTAATTTTTATAGGAATGATTTTACCAATAAAATAGTTTACTTGAAACAGTAAAAAATACTATATCTATATTTGAAAAAATCCTTTATAATAACGAATAATTAATCGTTTAAAGGTATTAATATGCGTCCAACCCTATCCAGTACAAGCCTTTGCCATCTTGAATTAAGAGTAAAAAATTTAGAAATCTGTACAAAATTTTACAAAGATCTTTTAGGGATGAGTCTAGCTCGACCGTTAACTGCTGAAGCCACACATTTAACTAATGGTAAAGATGATTTAGCCCTAGTCAAAATTGAGCATTTAAATAATATTAATTCCCCACTTGGACATCTTGGTTTCTATTTAGATAATCCACTTGAAGTAGATAAATGGCATATATTTCTTAAAGATAATAATGTTGAAGTTTCTGAATTAAAACAAATTGAGGCACACAAAATGCGAACATTTTTTTGCACAGACCCTGAAGGTAATAAAATTCAATTTCTACATAAGGCTAATATAATTATAGATTAAAATGAAAAGGTAGGATATTAAAGTATGGTTAACAAATTTATTGGTAGTTGGCAATTAATAAATTGTAAATTATTTAATTTTGAACAACAAGAAATTCCAGACCCATTTCATAATGCTTCCGGATTAATCGTTTATACAAAAGAAGGTTCTATGAGCGCACAAATTATGCAAAACTATGCAAAAGACCAATTTATTAAAAAAATTAATAATCTATCTCAGGAAGACTATAAAGAGCTTTTTCATAAATATATTGCATACTATGGCACTTATAATATTAATAATCAAGATCAAACTATAACACATAAAGTTATTGGCGCACTATGGCCACAAATGATTGAAAAATCATTCACTCGTTCATTTGAATTTAAAGATGAGGATACCTTAATTTTAACCAATACAGAATATGAAGCAATTGGGCGACATGATCAAGTTAAGCGTTATTTAACTTGGCAGCGAATTAAAGTTTAAATATTAAAGAAAGAAATTAATTATGCAAACATTTGTAAAAGTTCTTCCCTTACAAACAGGAAAATTATCAACATTAAAAAATTTTATTAATGAATTTTTTGTCGAGAACAAAGAAAAATATTTCGATATGTTAAACCGATATGGCTTAAAAGGCACAAGCGTGCACTATCAAAAATTAGGTACTGAGGAATTTATTATTGTTACTCACCCAGTTGATAATCTCGAGGCTGTATTGGCAAAATTAAGCATGTTTAACAATTCAACTAATCCATTTGATAAATGGTTTGCTAAGCTTATGCAAGAAGTTTATAATTTTAAATATTTGGAACAAACCGGAAAATCAGAAGAATTATTAAATTTCTCATTATAATTATTGGAGAACAAGATAAATATTTTTCTCGCCAATTAAATAAAATTAAATAAATTTTCAACTTTGGAGTTTCGGTTATTAGATGTCTTCACTTACCCACAAAATATTGTTTTATATTATAAAATTAATTGTGAATTATTAGTTGCTGAAGTAATATTGCTCAATAAAAAAATGTAATTAACTAAATTTTATGCAACCTATGAGGATTATGTTGGTTGAATATCAAACAGTGAATTTACCGAATCAAAAGCTTGATTACTATTCCCAATATTACTGATTCAATATGAAAATAGAAATTCCTGATCATTAATTTTTTGAGGCCTTTTTTTTAATATAT
>CALFYC010000009.1 GCA_937952895.1 uncultured Neisseriaceae bacterium | reverse complement strand
AGAAATTTATGCAGAGAACTTCTCTGATAACGAAGGAAACTTAAACTGTACCTTTGAAATTGTTACCATCTCAGGATGGAAACACTAAGCATTAGAATGGTATATCATCATTCAAACTATCATGGTGCCCCATATCAGCAGGTCCACCAGAAGATTTAGAGAATTTCTGCTCAGAAAAATCACCACTTGCTCCACCGGGTTCAAAAAAATTCAATGGGGTATTACTTTGGTTGAATTTATTTAAAGAATAAGAAAAAGTTGCATTTGTCATACTAAGTGCAAGTTCTAATGAATATGGAACACTTGCGTAAAAATGCTTATGAAAAATTCCAGTTTGTTCTTTATGCAAGGCATATATTAACTTAATTTTATCGTGTTTTTTTAACCAATTGGAGTTTGGGGTTACTATTTTATTTGGAACTTGAACTTTGCCTGAGGCAATGTCCATAAACATGTCAGCTAAAGAACCAATTCTTGGAGCATTGTGTAAACCAAAGATAAATTTATCTATACTACCAATTTTATTGTGATTTAGTTTTCTCTGAAATTTAATACTATTTATTAAAGATCTTGACAATCTATTATAGAACGATACACTTTTTTTATAATTTTGTAAAATTTGTGCTTTCATTTCTTTATACCTAAAATTAGTTAATAATCTTGCGAAGATTTTATATTAAATTATATCATAAATAAGGCTTAAATAACAATTAAATTTGACATATTGTTTTACCCGGTTGATTTAAATGCAAATTTTTATAGCTATTTATAATAGGACTGGATTATAATGTATTACAATAAAGCCATGCCACCTAAATTTTTAGGCTTAATAACTTAAAATATGATAATCTCTAAAAACTTTTCTATTTTTGATTAATAACAAAATTCAGGAAGTATTATTACTTCTATAAATTATTAAAGTTATTTAAAAATTTAACCAAAAGATTGCAACATGTTAAAATTCATAGTGAAATTCAATCCCAAGATCTGTTTTAAAGAAGTTGGTGTTAAATATTTGCAACTTATCCAATCTAAAAAACAGTGGTTTTTATTAATAAGGTAAATATGATTCCTGTAATTATTTCTGGTGGTTCTGGGTCACGTTTATGGCCGGTATCCCGTTCATTGGATCCAAAGCCATTTTTAAAATTATCTGATGGTAATAGTTTATTGCAAAATACTTTTATTCGTGCAAATAAATTACCAGATGTGAAGTCAATTTTAACGGTTACTAATAAAAATTTGCATTTTAGAATGCAAGATGAATATCAGCAAGTAAATGAAAGTAATACCACGTGTGATTTCATTTTAGAGCCATTTGGTAGAAATACAGCTCCAGCTGTTGCATCTGCATGTTTATTTGTAGCCAATAACTATAGTAAAGATGAAATAATTTTAATTCTACCTGCTGATCATTTAATTATGGATTTAGATCAATTTAATCAAGCAGTTAAAGAGGCTTGTGAGATTGCCAATCTTGGTTATATTGTTACTTTTGGAATTAATCCAGAATACCCAGAGACTGGCTATGGTTATATTGAAGGTAATAAAGCAACTCCAATTAAAAATGGATATGCAATTAAAAGATTTGTTGAAAAACCGGCACTTCAATTAGCTGAACAATATGTTAACTCAGGAAATTATCTATGGAATTCCGGAATGTTTTGCGGTAGAGTAGATGTATTCTTAGCTGAAATGAAGGTTTATGCAGATAATTTACTAGAATCAGTGGAAGAGTGTATCACTAATTCAAATGTAGATAAGATTAATCAAGGCAAAATTTTGCATTTAAATCCAGATAAATTTATTCAAGCAGAAAACATTTCAATTGATTATGCACTTTTAGAAAGAAGTGATAAGACTGCTTTGATTCCTTGTTCAATAGGCTGGTCAGATATTGGTTCTTGGTTATCAGTTGCTCAGACTTTACCTAAAGATAAAAATAGTAATGCAATAATTGGTGAGAGTGTATTACATAATGTTCATAATTGCTTAGTTTATTCTACGAATCGAATTATTGCTGGAGTTGGAATTAACGATTTAATTATAGTTGATACACCAGATGCTGTTTTGGTAGCAAATAAAGACAATTCACAGGATGTTAAACATGTTTTTAATAGGTTATTACAAATGAATCATAAAACTTCAGAATTGCATCAAGTTGCGCATCGACCATGGGGAACATATACGGTTTTAGAAGAGGGTGAATTTTATAAAATTAAACGTATCGAGGTGAAACCAGGTGCCTCACTATCTTTACAAATGCATCATCATCGAAGTGAACATTGGATTGTGGTAGAGGGTATTGCAACAGTTACTAATGGTGATGTTGTGCTTGAATTAAAATCCAATCAATCAACTTATATTCCAGCTGAAAATAAACATCGTCTGGAAAATAACACTAAAAAGAATTTAGTGTTAATTGAAGTTCAATGTGGTAAATATTTAGGCGAAGATGATATTGTTAGATTTGAAGATAAATACGGTAGATCTAATTAAGGTTTTATTATAGAAATAGGGTGAATATGTTTAATCTAAAAAATAATTTGAATTCGTCAGATGCGCAAATATTTAATTTAATTCAAGAAGAAGCAACCCGTCAAGAAGATCATATTGAGTTAATTGCATCAGAAAATTATGTATCAAAAGCAGTCTTAGAGGCTCAGGGTTCTGTTCTTACCAACAAATATGCCGAAGGCTATCCAGGTAAAAGATATTATGGCGGATGTGCTTATGTTGATCAAATAGAGCAGCTAGCTATTGATAGAGTAAAAACTTTATTTAATGCTGAATATGCTAATGTGCAACCTCATTCTGGTTCTCAAGCAAATCAAGCGGTTTATTTTGCTGTATTAAGACCAGGGGACACAGTTCTAGGAATGTCTCTAGCTCATGGTGGGCATTTAACTCATGGTTCACCTGTAAATTTATCTGGAAAATTATTTAATTTTGTAAGTTATGAATTAAATAGTAATGAAGAAATTGATTATGATGTAGTGGAACATTTAGCGGTTACTCATAATCCAAAATTAATTGTTGCCGGAGCATCTGCTTATTCCCTAGAAATAGATTTTAAACGTTTTCGGGATATTGCGAATAAATCTGGTGCACTATTAATGGTAGATATGGCGCATTATGCAGGACTAATTGCAGCTGGTTTATACCCAAATCCAGTTCCATATGCTGATTTTGTAACTTCTACTACGCATAAGACCTTACGTGGACCTAGAGGTGGATTGATTTTAGCTAAAGCTGAATATGAAAAGATTCTTAATTCGTCAATTTTTCCTGCACTCCAAGGTGGTCCACTTGAACATGTGATTGCAGCAAAAGCTGTGGCTTTTAAAGAAGCACTTGAGCCTGAATTCAAGACTTATCAGATGCAAGTTAAACAAAATGCTAAAATTTTAGCTCAAACCTTAGTTGAACGTGGGTTACGTATCGTATCTGGTAAAACCGAATCACATGTAATGTTGGTTGATTTAAGGGCTAAAAACATTACTGGAAAATTAGCTGAAGAAGCGTTAGGGGATGCTAATATTACAACCAATAAAAATGCTATTCCTAATGATCCAGAGAAACCTTTTGTAACTAGTGGTATTCGTTTAGGGACTCCAGCAATTACAACGCGTGGGTTTAAAGATGAAGAAGCTAAGTTATTAGGGAATTTAATTGCCGATGTATTAGAAGACCCTACATCAACCGCTGTAATTCATAAAGTTAAGCAACAAGCTCTTCAATTGTGTGCTAAATTTCCAGTATATAAATAATTAGAAAGGTTCATTACTAATTATTTTATAGAAATTATTATGTAAATTTTGATCGCTTAGAAATTTACCACCAAATTCAAAGGTCAGGTTATCTGTGCCTTCATGTTTTATCCCACGTATGGCCAAGCAATTATGCTTGGCATTAATTGCAACAGCAACATCATCTGTCTCTAAAACGTATTGTAAAGTATAAAAAATTTGTCGAGTGGCACGTTCTTGCACTTGAGGGCGCTTAGCGAAAAAATCAACAATTCGATTAATTTTACTTAACCCAATAATTTTATTTTTGGGAATGTAGGCAACATGTGCTTTACCAGAAATATTCGCAAAATGATGCTCACATGTAGATACAAAGTTAATTGATTTAGAAAATACCGGATTTTGGTAATTATAATCGTTAATATTTGCAGTAGCTTTAGGAAATTTATTGTAATCTAAACCATAAAATAATTCGTCAAGAAAGAATTTACTTACTCGATCTGGAGTTTTACTAATTGAACTATTTGATAAATCAAGCCCGAGTAACTCAATTAATTCATGTAACTTATTTTTAAGTACTTCATGAGTACAGTTTTTAATTTTATCAAAAAATACTGGATTTTCTACCCCTCTCATTTGTAGGAGTTCGTGGATTTTTACACCTAATATTGGATCTTTGCTATACATCTTAATTTTTCTTTTTACTAAATATCAAGTGTTGTATTTTAGCATTAAATAGAATATTTAAAATATGAATTTTCTTAATCGTTTGAGTGTGGTCCACAAAAAACAAAGGAATTATTAGTTAGTGGTTTACAATTATCAGTATTAAAAATTGTACTTGATTCATCTTTTAAATAAGTATTAAAAAAGCTAACTAAATAAATATCTATAGTATGTGTTATGTCATAACCGTTAAATGGGCTTACTATGGGTTGATTAATAGATGATAAATAATCAAAAAATTTTGTTATTGTTGGGTGATATTGAAGAGTCGAAAAATCACTGAAATTCATATGATAGCTATAGCTTTCGTTTTCCGCATTAGGTGAAATCACAGCAAGATATTCCGAACTCTCGATTAAATTTGGAAGCTGGTGACTTTGTCTAAGGTTTGTATAAGTTAGTGCTGCAAATTGATATAAGGTAGGGTTTGGTATTGATTCTAATGCTGTTGGTAAGTACGCATCCACAATTGCATCATCTAATGAAATTACAGATTTAAATAAAGTGGGATTTTCATGCGCCATATGTATAACAGATAAATTACCTAATGAATGAGCAAATGCACCTATATGGTTTAAATCCATAGTTTTAAAAATAGGTATGTTTAAATTGTGATTAGTTTTTATTTGATGATATATAAATTCTACATCTTTATATTGTTCTGGAAAATAAGTTCTATATGCATCTGATTCAGAATTTGGGACTATCCCAGGAACAACTGTACCATTAGGAAGTTCAATATCACCATTAATAAATAGGCTATTTATACCTACTACAATATAACCATAACTCACTAAATTAGTAATCAAATTTTCATAAGTTTGCACTTGATCTTGTGAACCTGGGATAAACATCACTATTGGAAATGTTCCACTAGTAATAGAGGCACTTTCTAGAGTCCAACTAGTTAAAAAATTTAGACTTTCAATCTGTTGTGTGCTAATACTTTGGTCTAGAGAAACCGTATTTTTAATTTGTAAGATTGCTGGATAATAATATGAAGTAGTAGTTTTAGAGATTTTAGTATCTGTTGGATAATAAACTCTAAGCATAATTTCATGACAATAATTAGTATTTTCTGGGCTAAAATAACTTTCATTTAAATTTGGGACATAGTTTGTATCCGGGCATGCTTGTTGATTGATATAATGGTAATCTTGAAAGCCTACACTATAAGGACCTGATGGTTTGTTTAGATAAGTGGAATTGCTATTTGATGGATTACTATTACAGCCAGTAATAGCTATTGTAATAAATAAGAACAATAAACGTATATTCATCAATACAAGCTCACTAATAGGAGATATATAGTTAAATTATATCTTAAAAAGATTAATAAAATTATATTATTTTCTATTTAAACGGCGGATAATATATGGGACTATAATCTAAAAATTATGTCCCAAAATTCAATTTAGTATATTATGGTCCAACAACTACAATTTGGTTACTATGCTGTGTCGGGTCTTGCATAAAATAAGTATTATTATGCCAAATGTTGCCATTTGTGTCATTGGTAATATTAAGTGTGCAAGCATCAGATTTGGCAGGACATTGATAGCTAACATATGCACCAATGCCAGATTCAAAATCAGAACTTGGATACACTACCAAATCTTCATTCATTATTTTAGTTGGATCAAATTCTAAAAATTGTACCTCAACAATACTGTTTGGGTTTACATTACAACTATTGCCAGTTTTATTAGTTGGACCGCCATTGATACTTTGGCATTCAAAATCTGCATTATTATCTTTGATTGATGTTATAGAAAGTGGAGTATTACTATAGTTTTCTACTATAAGATTTTTATTCTTTACTAATGAGTTAGTATTGTTTCCAGCATATGCTGATTTCGCACTTACAAAAACATTACGATCTGAAAATGAATTTAATAACCAAATATACTGCCCATCAGCAGTTTTTTCTGTTCCATTGACATTTTGAGTGCTTGATTCAATGTAAGTGTTATAGTAACAATCTGATAGATCGCTCCAATCATCATAATCACAATGTATGTGTTCATTAAAAAGGGGTGATGGATTGCCTACAAAACTAATTTTAAGATTTAAGGTTGTACTATTATCAGTATGGGTCATATCACAAATAATAGGACTTTCAATATCTATACTTTTGGTCAGATTACCTTCACAATAAAGATTGCCATGCGAGCTACTTAACTGGGTAACTTCAAGCCCATTTGGTATATTCGAAAAATTAAATTCTACCTGAGGGTTTTTACCATATGCAGCAAAAGGTGCAATCAAAAAGCTATTTAATAACAAAATTTTTATTGATTTCATGTGATAAGTCCAAATATTAAAATTAAAACAAATAATAAATACAGACTAGTTAGTCTATAAATAGCATTCATTGTAACACTAAGAGCAATAAAATATCAATAAAATTTAATGTAGGGTAGTGTCTCAGCTTAAATGATAATCCTTTGATAATAAAATATAGATTTCGGAAACTGATACACTACCTAATTAACTGTTTATTCAACAATATAAATTTGCCCTGTTTGTGCACCCTCGACACTTTTGCTGTAAGCAAGAGCAGCAATTTCGGCATCAACTGGTTTAAATCCTCTAAAATATGGGCCAAATTTTCCCATTGCTTCAGTTATAACGGTTGGGCTTACAATATTTATTCGTAGTCCACGTGGTAATTCAATTGCCGCACCTTTTACAAAGCCATCTAAAGCACCATTTGCCATTGACGCACTACTACCCAAAGCAACTGGATCACGATTCAAAATACCACTTGTTAATGTAAATGATCCTTTGTTATTTAAATGTTTTAAGCCTTGCAATACAACATTTACTTGACCCATAAGTTTATTTTGTAAGCCTATTTGATAAAGTTCATTTGTCATCTCTTCCAATTTACCAAAGTGAATTTTACCTGAAGCAACAACTACAGCGTCTAGATTAGATACTTTTTGATACATTGCTTCAATTGATTTTATATTAGTTATATCAACAGTAATGTCACCGCTTTTACTTCCTGCTGTTATAACTTCGTGACGTGAGGATAATTCTTTAGTAATTGCTGTGCCAATAATACCAGTGCCACCAATAATTAGAATTTTCATAAATTTCCTCTATAGAAAAGTTAATTAAGCTTCGAAGTAATCAATAGCTGGATCAATACATGCCCAAATATTTGATACTTTACGGTCTGTAATTTTGTACATTGCAATTAGATTATAAGTTTTTGCTGAATTAATATCATTATGTTTTTGATAAGTTTGACTTATTCTAATTGCTACTTTATCACCTTCAACTATAATATCTTCAATATCATTAGTAATTTTAGTAAAATTTGCTTTCACATATTTTAATCGATTAATAATATTATGGTATTGAGCTTGTTGTTTACCAAATTCGACTTTTACATTATGATGATAGTAGTCAATAATTTTATCTTCATTAAGATCTGTCCATACATCTTTAAATAAATTGTGAACAAATTGAATAGTTTGATTGCGATCCATAATTTTATCCTTAAAAAAATTAACTTAGGTCGCTATTATAGTTAAAGTTAAATGATTTAAATAATAGTATAAAATACTACTTTTTTGTAAAAAGTTTTTTTCTTAAATCATGTTTAGTTCTACAATCAAATTTTTCCTTTATTTTAGCCAAATAAGTTTCAACTGTGCGTTTGGATAATGACATGCAGTTAGCACATTCTTTTGCTGAGAATCCATTAAAGTAATAATATAAGCATTCACGCTCTACATCAGTTAGATGCTCTTGCTTATTCAAATGAACTTGTTCTAAGAGAGTTAGTTTATGTAAAAATTCTTGTTTAAGTTTGCGATTTAATTCAAATGGCTTCATATATTCAGAAAAATTTTGGTTAATTGTTTGATATGATGTATTGGCTAAATCTTTAATTAACCAAAGTTCACAAATCTTATTATTAGATAGTCTATAAATCCCAAAAACTAATGCATCATAAAGACTTAAATCATGTTTATTTATCCAATTTTGTTTACATGAAAAAGCAATAAATTGATCAAATACTACAATTTGATTTACTTGGAAGAAGCAGTTTTGAGTGTACATTTTTATAGCTTTGACACGGTCTTTAATATCATGAATACCTAAAATTCCATCATTAAAATGTCCGACAACATTTTGAGTATAGAAATCATCAATCAGCTCAACTTTACCGTTTGGAAAAACATCCTCTAAAAGTTTCTTTACAAACTTTTCTGCGTCAGATTGGCTCATCATTCTGGTATTAGTTTTGGTTTTTACCATGATTTAATTCAATTGCATGCTTATATAAGATATCTTTATCCCCACCAGCTATTTTATGCGTTAATAAGACCGCTTTTTTAGGTGGTAATTCGTTTAGGAGTAGTTTTAAGGCATTTAGCTGTTCTATGGTTAAAACTTTATTGGTTAATTCTGTTTTTGGATTTGGATAAATAATTAGAACAAATTCGCCACGTGTTTGGTTTGAATCATTTTGCACAAAATTTAGTAGTTCAGATACATTGGATTTTTTTATTGTTTCAAATTGTTTAGTAAGTTCGCGCCCCATAATTAAATTTCGGTTTGAACCTAAGCAATCATTAATATCTTGGAGTGTTGCTAAGATTCTATGCGGGGATTCATAAATGCAGATTGCATAATCGATATTTTTCCATGAATTTAAAATTTCTTGACGTTTGGTTTTGGTTGATGGGAGGAAACCAAAAAACTTAGAAGGCCCATCAATCCCAGCTACTGACAATATGGATGTATAGGCTGAAGCCCCAGGTAATGGGGAAATTGGTAATTTATGTTCTAAAACCATATTACATAAACGTGCCCCAGGGTCTGAAATTCCTGGGGTTCCTGCATCACTAATTTGAACTATAGTTAAACCATCTTCTAGCCATTTAATTACTTGATGAGAAACTTGAGTTTCATTATGTTCATGAAAAGCTATTAATTTTTTGTATTTGATACTGTGATGATCTAATAGATGACGGCTAACTCGAGTATCCTCACACAAAATAATATCTGCGTGATTTAGGATCGCAATTGCTCTTAAAGTAATATCTTGTAAATTACCGATTGGAGTTGCACAGATATATAACAATTAAGTTTCCATTAAATTATATTGTATGAGCCTTATTAGTAAAAATAGCTACAGAAAACTGTAGCTATTTTGATCATCTGCCACGCTTAGGTAGCATTTGTGAGCGAATTTTTTTATGATGTCTTTTAACTGCAGCAGATAGTTTTCTTTTTCTTTCTGTAGTTGGCTTTTCATAAGATTCGCGTGAACGAAGCTCTGTTAAAAGTCCAGCTTTTTCTACGGCTTTTTTAAATCTTCTAAGAGCAACATCAAAATATTCGGTATCACGAACTTTTATTTCAGGCATTTATAAATCCTTTAAAAATTAAAATAATAAACAGAAAAATAAATACATTATTTATATATTTATTCGGGTTTCATATAATCATCTAGATTACGACTAGTCTATAAAATAAAAAATCACCGCCATTTCCGAAATTATTTTAATAAAATTTGAGAAATGATTATATCATAAAATGTGGATTATTATGCTACAAATTTAGGAGATAATCCTAATTGGTTTAAATTAAATTTAAAGCCATACATATTATTGGTAAAAATTTTAAAATTTTTACAATATAAATTGTTAAAATGTAGTGTTGAATAAAAGTTATTTAATATATGGCAAAAACCTCATGTTACGCTTCAAGAATGATTTTATTTAAAGTATATCGTAGTGTATATTGAAGACTTCCACTTTGATTTAAGAAAAAATTACTGGTAGAATTGTTTGGCTATAATCATGACAATGTAATTAGCTATTATTTGTTTAATTTTAATAAAGAATAAGGTGATTTAAATGGTTTTAACACATTAGCGAATCTTTCTAAACTGTTTAAAAAATACCATTTAGTGGGTATATTTATAGCACTTTAAGTAATTAAAAGTGGACAATTAGAAAGTATGTTTAAGGAATGGATCTGTGTTAAATATCAAAAATGTTAAATTAGCTTATGGCAATCGTGTATTACTTAATGATGCAACAGTTCAAGTTTACAAGGGCCAAAAAGTAGGTTTAGTTGGTCAAAATGGTGTTGGGAAAACCTCACTATTCAAAGTAATTTTAGGCACTTTAGCTGTTGAATCTGGAGAATTCTTTCTTCCTAATCATACTTTAATCGGTTATGTTGAGCAAGAAATCCATAATCAAAATGAATTATTGGTAGATTATGTTCTAAGTACTCATCCGTTAATTGTGCAAGATCATACTGATTTACCTGAATATTATCAATTAAGGCCTAAAGCTGAAAAACTACTTATCAATCTAGGTTTTAAATTAGAAGAATTATATCTACCTATTGATAATTTTTCTGGTGGTTGGCAGATGAGAGCTAATTTAGCTAAAGCTTTAATTTTGCCATCAGATTTGCTATTACTTGATGAGCCGACCAATCATCTAGATTTGGAAACTGTTATGTGGCTTGAGGATTGGCTTAAAAATTATACGGGTTTAGCTATTATCATTTCACATGATCGAGAATTTTTAGATAATATTACTACGCATACTCTTTTAATAAGTGGTCAAATGTTAACTCTTTATACGGGTAATTATTCTACTTTTGAAAATACGCGTTATTTGCAAATTCAACAACAGCAACAATTGGCAGCCAAAATTCAAGCTAAACGAGAACATTTACAAAAATTTGTTGACCGATTTAAGGCTAAAGCTAGTAAAGCAACTCAGGCACAAAGCCGCATGAAAATGATTGAAAAATTACAAGTTGCGCAAGCAATTCCTAAAGATATTGAATTTGATATTAATTTCTTAGAACCGGTATATCAAGTTGATAAGTTATTAAGTGTGGTAGATGCTTCAGTTGGTTATCCAAATAATCAATTAATTGAAAATGTTAGTTTAGATATTTTTCAAAATAGCCGAATAGGTTTACTTGGAAAAAATGGGATTGGTAAATCAACGTTTATTAAAGCTTTAATTGATGGTTCAACCTTATTATCAGGGGAATTACTTAAAGATAATAAGATTGAAGTTGGGTATTTTGCACAAAATACAGTTGATCAATTAGATCTGGATGATACACCACTTAGTTTTTTATCTCGTGAACATAAAGGTAAACGAGAGAATGAACTGCGTAGTTTTTTAGGTGGCTATGGTTTTTCTGGGGATAAAGTAAAAGCTAAAATCGGAACTTTTTCGGGTGGAGAAAAAGCTCGTCTTACGATTGCTAATATTATTTTACATCGACCAAACATTCTATTTTTAGATGAACCAACCAACCATTTAGATATGCAAATGCGTGAAGAGTTGGCGAATGGTATACAAGATTTTATGGGTAGTGTAGTAATTGTCTCACATGATAAATTTTTATTACAAAGCGTGGTGGATGAATTTTATTTGATTGATAATAAAAGTTTGGTAAAATTCACGGGCTCTTTAGACGATTATCATGAACTTTTACTGCAAAAGGAAAAAGATATAGAGCGCCAACAAACATCAGGTAAAATTAAAAAAAATAACAATAACCCCAGCAACAATAAGAAAGCCAATAATAAAGTTAAATTTAGTTTAGAGCAAATAGAAAATAAAATTAAAATTTTACAAGAAAAAATTTCAATTTATGAGAATAAGATAAGTAAGGTTGATTATAATAATCCAATTGAGATTGCAGGGTTTGATAAAGCTACAGCAGAATATTTGGAGCAAAAGAAGCAATTAGAAGATTTAGAAACAGATTGGATAACTGAGCAAGCTTAAATATAAATAAATTTTTTACGGTGAGGTAATTTGTGCAAAATGTTAATTTAATGAAATTAGCAAAATCACCATATATAGCCTTTATATTGGTGGTTACTATCTTCTGTTTTTATATGTTTCCATGTGTGGATAGTTTTTATTATTTTGATTGGAGCCAAAATCTACAATTATCGTATTATGATGGACCACCTTTAATTGCTTATACAATTAAATTAATAACTTTCATTTTTGGTAATAGTGTGTTTTCACTTAACTTTTTAGGTTTAATTTTCGCATTAATTTCTGCATGTTTAATCTTTAAAATCAGTGAACTGTGGAATAATCAATCGGGTAAACTAGCTTCGCTTCTTTGGTTAGTATATCCATTTGGGGTAATACGCTTTGTTATTACTAATGTTACTTATGATGGATTAGAATGTATTTTTAATTTAGCTATTATTTATACAGTATGTCTCTATCTTAAAACACAGAATAATCGACTAATTTATCTTATCGGAATATTAGCTGGGTTCTTATTATTGTCTAAATATTCTGGAGTTATTCTACTAATCTCATTAATCTTATTTTTTATTGTGAATAAAGAATATCGAGGTATTTTTAAAAAGCATCAATTATATCTTTCAATATTAATATGTTTAATAATGTTTAGTCCGGTCATAATTTGGAATTATCAGCATGATTGGATTTCATTTAAATATCAATTAACGACTCATTTATGGAGCACTGATCAGTATCATAATATTCACGAACCGCATAAAAAATGGTGGCAGGGAATATTATTCTATGTATGGAGTGCTTTTTTCGGTAGTGAGAACATTTTAATATTATTTTTAGCTTATTTATTTTTTAAAAAGAAATTGGTAATACACCAAGATCCATACCTAAAGTTATTAATATGGCTTTCCATTTCCTTTGGCATATTTTGGTTATTTTTATCACCATTTGCTCATGTATCATTAAGTTACACTTTACCATTAACGAATATGTTAATACTTCTAGTTAGCTATTTTATAGTGAAATATAGGTATATTAAATTTTATAATATTTTGGTAATTATTTTTATAATTATAAGCTTGAGTATTTTAGTTGGCAAATGTAGTATAAAAAAGGCTCTAAAACAAGCATGCTACCAGACAACTTATAATTCTTTTAATTCCAATTGTTATAATAGTTATATTAGTAATCAAAAGCTTAAATGGTATCGGTAAATAAATATTAAAAAAGGTTATTTCCCCAAATAAGCAATTATTTGCTACAATTACGCGCGTTAGAGTATTTTAGATTAATAAAGATAGGGTTTATATGTTGGTTGAAAATCTAATTCGGCAAAATTTCATAGAAAGTATTGAAGCTAAAGAAAAAGCACAGCAGTGTTTAATTGAACCAATTAAAGGTGCCGCCACATTATTAGTTACAACATTTAACACCAATAATAAGCTTTTAATTTGTGGAAATGGTGGATCCGCATCGGATAGTCAACATTTTGCGGCTGAATTCACTGGTCGTTATGAAATGGAGAGACGTCCACTACCTGCAATTGCTTTAACTACTGATACATCAGCACTAACCGCAATTGGTAATGATTATTCTTTTGAAGTGGTATATTCAAAGCAAGTTGAAACTCTTGGTAATAGTGGGGATATATTATTAGCAATTTCTACCTCTGGTAACTCAACAAATGTAATTAAGGCAATTGAAGTTGCTCATTTAAAAGGGATGAAAGTAATTGCATTAACTGGTAAAAATGGCGGAAAAATTCAATCTATTTTAAAAAATGGTGATATTAATATTTGTGCTCCAGTTAATCGAACTGCAAGAATTCAAGAAATTCATATTTTAGTTTTACATACACTTTGCGATGTGGTCGATAATTTAATGTTTAAATAAGTTTAATTTATAGAGAAAGGAAAATCTATTATGTGTATGAGAAAAACAGTATTAAATATTGGAGAAAAAATATTTAATTTTGTAGTGGTTATTGCTTTGATTCTAGGTGTGGTATCAGCTGTTAATACTGCTCTTATTACGTCAATGGATGGGTCAAAAAAAGATGCTATTATTGGTGCTGTTGTTCAATTATTACTCTCTTGGAGTATCACTTTAGTTGTATCATTAGTAGTTTATTCATTACTTGAAATTGCGCATTCATTAAAGAATAAAAATTAAATACTACTAATATAAAGCCCTCACCGTAAAATAAAATTTTTGTTGTGTGAGGGTTTATTTTTTTAAGAATAAGCATATCAAGAATTAATTGGCGGTGTTATGCCGCAAATTTTTCTAGTTCCACCTCCGCCTAATGGAAGTGGTTTATCACTATAATTATCTGCACCTTGATGAATAATGAAACTATGGTTAAAAATATCATTTAATTTAAGTCTTGGGGCAACTACGACTTGATTTATTGATCCATCTTTTTTAACGTTAAGTTCTGGTAAGTCACCTAAGTGACCATTATTGTAAGGTCCCAAATGGGAGTTGGTATGTTGTGGGTCGAAATGAGCTCCTGCTGCTTGCCCAAAATTAGCGCATGATGGATTTGTATGCATATGAAATCCATGTAATCCAGGCTTTAAAACATAATTAGCATATATATAAGTGGTTAGTAAAAGACCGTTGGCACTATCTTGGGCTTTAATGCTGCCAATGATCTTAGGGTTTGATTCGGTTGTATACATATTGATAACTACCAATTTAGGTGAGTTAGATTTTGCATTACAATTTAAAGTAGTAAATAAGCAGATTAAGGTTATAAAAATATTGGCGAAGTTTTTTTGCATAATGAATTCTTCCATTAAAATATAAAATATCGGTTATTGTAACATTATTTATAAATCTTTATATTTGGGTAGTGTTTCAGTTTCAGAAATCTATATTCTATTATCAAAGGATTATCATTCAAACTGAGACACTACTT
>CALFYC010000008.1 GCA_937952895.1 uncultured Neisseriaceae bacterium | reverse complement strand
TTATTAACAATTATTGTAAATAAACACCCAACAACAAGGCGTGCATTTATTTTAGCTAGTTATTATGTAATTGGAAGTGCTCTAGCATATGCTATTTCAGGAATAATAGCAGCACAATCAGGAAATTTGTTACAAGTAATCTTACAAAATATATGGATAAAAATTATAACCATAATATTATTTATACTATTTGCAGTGTCATTATTTGGTGTTGTTAATCTACAACTACCAAAATTTCTAGAAAGTAGATTTACTCAAGTTAAAGCCCCACAATCAGGAATAAGTATATTATTAGTGGGTGCATTATCAACATTAGTATTATCTCCATGTGTCACTCCAGCACTTGCTGGGGTTTTACTCTATATTGGCTCTACAGGAAATATTGTTTTTGGAGCAATTGCTTTATTTATTCTAGGAGTTGGTAGTGGATTACCATTACTAATAATGTCAGTTTTTGGAAATAAGGTTTTACCTCGAAGTGGCAATTGGATGATAATGATTAAACAGTTGTTAGGTTTTTTAATGTTATTTATGTCAATTTATATTTTATCTAATATAATTGTAAAATCTTGGACTTACCTTTTAATCTATATTTGGTTATTGAGTTTAGCTATATTTTTATTTTACTATGGGTTTCATAGAAAGGTCAAACTAAATAGTTTAACCGTTATTGGAACAATTATATTGGTAATTAGTTCAATTTGGTATACACAAAATATAAAATTATTAATTCCCAATCAAAATGAAAATAAATTTGTAAATGTAATTAATTTAGCTCAGTTAAGTAAAAGGTTAAATATAGCTAAACAGCAAAACCAACCTGTAATAATAGATTTTTTTGCTAATTGGTGTGTTGCTTGTAAGGAAATGGACGCAACAACTTGGCAAGATCCGATAGTGCGTGATTTATTAAAAAATTATATATTAATAAAAGTAGATATTACTAGTAATGATCAAGATAGTAAAAATTTAAAAGATCAATTTAATGTATTAGCTCCGCCCACTTTATTATTTATTAATAAAAAAGGAAATGTAAATAAAAAATGTACTATTGTTGGTTATATAAACCACGAAGCTTTTGTAAAACATTTACCCAATTGCTTATAGTTCATGTATAATTTATGCTCTTTTAGATATAGGTTATTTTCTTATAAGGTTTTAATAGGGCTGATGATATTATTTTAGCCTATTTACAAGAAAATAATTATATTTAAAAAATGATTTCCATTAATTTTTTATTATGGATAATCAACAGTTCTTAAAATAAAAATAGTCATTATATTAATAAGTATTTAAATGGACATAATATGGATACAAACCATGAATTAGGGCATAAGGCCAATTTATTTTCAGCAATTTGCTTGGGGATTGGAACAATTGTTGGGAGTGGTTGGTTATTTGCTAGTTACTATTCAGCCCAATATACTGGACCTGCTGCAATTATTTCATGGATAATTGGTGCAATTATCTCAATTATGATTGCTTTTTTATTAGCTGAAATTTCAACTATTTATCCAGAGCGTAGCTTATTTGCAAGGCTATTTACTATTAGCCACAATCCAGAATTAGGATTTGTTTTAGCGATATCTAACTGGTTTGCAGCCCTATTGATTGTCCCATCGGAAGCAACAGCAACTGTCCAGTATTTGAGTGCATCAATTCCTGGCTTGGCTGATAAGATAATTATCCATGAACACCTTACTTGGATTGGGACTGGCTTAATAGGCATAGTTATTCTAATTTATGGCATTTTAAATTATTGGGGAATTAAATCCTTAGCTCATTCAAATAATTTTATTACAATAATAAAATTAATTGTGCCAACTTTAACTGGGGTAGTAATTATTTATACTGCATTTCATCCTGGGAATTTTACACTATATAAACATACAGTAGCTCCATATGGAATTACATCAATATTTTCAGCTATAGTAAACTGTGGAATATTCTATGCTTTTTACGGTTTTAGCTTAATTACTATTTTTGCCAGTGAATTAAAAAATCCACAAAAAAATATGCCAATTGCCTTAGTTTGCTCAATTTTAATTTGCTTATTTATTTACATAATTTTACAAATTGCTTTTATCGGTGCTCTTGATCCTGCTAAAGTTGCACAAGGTTGGCATAAAATTGAATTTACCTCACCTTTAGCTCAACTTGCAAGTTTGCTTGGAATCAATTGGTTGGCTCTTGTATTATATGCAGATTCAGCATTAAGTCCATCAGGAACCGGAATTGTATATTCAGGTTCTGGTGCTAGAATGTTAAATTCAATGGCTGAAGATGGTCAAATGCCGAAATTTTTTGCTTCTCTTCATCCTCAGTTTAAATTATCTCGTTCTTCATTAATTTTTACTTTGGTATTAGCATTTCTAGTTTTATTATTCTTTTCTAGTTGGCAAAAGATAATGATTGTAATTACGGTTTTTCAGTTGATTTCATGTATAGCTGTTCCTGTATCTTTTACTAAATTACGTAATTCTCAACCTAATATGTCAAGATGGTTTAAAGTTCCTTTTGGTAAAACAATTAGTTTAGCTTGTTTTTTAATTTTAAGTTATTTACTTATTCAAAGCGGAACTAGAGCAATTGTTGTAGCTTTATTTGTTCATGTTTTATTTTTTATAGTTTATTGTATGGTATTATACAAATTTAATTTTAGCAATTGGTGTAGATCTTTTGCTTCATCATGGACAATGTTTGGTTGTCTTGTATTTACTGGGTTTTTTAGTTATTTGCAAGAAAATGGTTATATGCAAAACGTAACTAATCTAGTAATTTTCTTAGGTTTAAGTGTTATTTGTTATTTTTTAATGATTCATCAAAAGAATTTAATGAAAAATTGAATTGATCACTGACTAATATAAAATAAAGGCCACATTTTGTAATTATGTGGCCTTTATCATTTTTAACTATATCGATGATTAATTAGAGCATGTTTTTACTTTTGAGTAAATTATACATAGTTGAACCTAATTCTGCAGGTGAGCGTGTATAAGTAATTCCGGCTTTTTCAAATGCTGCAAATTTTTCTTCAGCTGTTCCTTTACCACCAGAAATAATTGCTCCAGCATGTCCCATACGTTTTCCTTTGGGTGCAGTAACGCCAGCAATGTAACCAACTACTGGTTTAGTAACATTTGATTTTACAAATTCAGCAGCCTCTTCTTCAGCGGTCCCACCAATTTCACCAATCATAATAATTGCTTGAGTTTCTGGATCATTTTGAAATAATGCTAAAGTATCCACATGTGACATACCAGGAATTGGATCACCACCAATTCCGATACAGGTTGATTGACCTAACCCTAACTTAGTAGTTTGCGCCACAGCTTCATAAGTTAAAGTGCCAGAACGTGAAACAATTCCAATTTTACCTTTTAAATGAATATGGCCTGGCATAATGCCAATTTTACATTCATCTGGTGTTATAATTCCCGGACAGTTTGGTCCAATAAGTAAACTCCCTGAATTTTCTACATAACGCTTAACTTTTAGCATATCTAAAGTCGGTACACCTTCGGTAATACAAACAATAAGTTTAACTCCTGCATCAACTGCTTCAACAATTGAATCAAGCACAAATGGTGCTGGAACATAAATAACTGATGCATCGGCTTTTGTTTGATCAACCGCTTCTCTCATGGTATTAAATACAGGAAGACCCAAATGAGTCATCCCGCCTTTACCTGGAGTAACACCACCAACAACTTTAGTTCCATATGCTAAAGCTTGTTCAGAATGGAATGTGCCATTTTTACCAGTGAATCCTTGCACTAAAACCTTGGTATTTTTGTTAACTAAAACACTCATTATTTATTCCTTATATTTAATTTCATTATAAAATCGATCCATTATTCTTTCAGTATGACTTTGTAGATTTGAAAATTTACTTGCCAATTCTTTAAATCTAGTATCAATTGTTACTAAATTAATATTACCAAATAAAGCAAATACATTGATATCAACTAAGCTTATTTTTTTAAAGTTTCTACAACTTTTTTTGCAGCATCAGATAATCCGTTTGCAGGAATAAGCTTTAAACCAGAATCTGTTAGTATTTTTGCACCTAATTCGGCATTATTACCTTCAAGACGTACAACCACAGGAACAGTAACATTAACTTCATTAACTGCAGCAATAATAGCTTCAGCAATCATATCGCAACGTACAATGCCACCAAAAATGTTAATCAAAATAGCTTTTACACTAGTGTCAGCCAAAATAATTTTAAATGCTTCAATAACACGTTCTTTAGTAGCACCACCACCAACGTCTAAAAAGTTAGCTGGTTGTCCACCATATAATTTAATGATATCCATAGTAGCCATAGCTAAACCTGCACCATTAACCATACAGCCAATATTACCCTCAAGAGCAACATAGTTTAATTCAAATTCTGAAGCTTTAAGTTCGCGCTTATCTTCTTGTGATTTATCACGTAATGCAAGTAAATTAGGGTGACGGTATAAAGCATTTGAATCAAGATTAATTTTAGCATCAACACAAACTAAATCTCCATTTTCACGAATAGCTAGTGGATTTACTTCAAAAAGAGCAAAGTCATTTTCAACAAATGCTTTGTAGCTTCCTGTCATAATTTTTACAAATTGTCCAATTTGTTCATTACTTAATCCTAATTTAAAGCCTACTTCACGAGCATGGCATGGCTGTAATCCAACCAATGGATCTACTACAACTTTAAAAATTTTCTCAGGAGTTTCGTGGGCAACTTTTTCAATTTCCACCCCACCTTCAGTTGATGCCATAAAAGTAACTCTGCGGCTAGACCTATCAATAACTGCGCCAAGATATAACTCTCGAGTAACTGGGTATACATCTTCGCAAACATAAACGGAATTTACTGGTTGACCATGAGTATCAGTTTGATAAGTTACTAATTGTGTGCCAATCAAATTTTTGGCAACTTCGATAGCCTCTTCACGGGATTTAACTACCTTTACTCCACCAGCTTTACCGCGCCCACCTGCATGAACTTGAGCTTTTATTACAGCAAATTTACCGCCTAAACGTTCGAATGCATCTCCAGCCTCTTCTGAGGTATTTGCAATTATTCCAGATTGAATTTTTAATCCATACTTTGTAAGTAATTCTTTAGCTTGATACTCATGTAGATTCATTTTAATTTCCTAAAAGTGACTTATTATAATAGACATGATTTTAACATAATCAAGAGTGTATTAGACTCAAAAATTAACTTTATAACTATTTTAAGCTATAACTATAAAAAAGTATCCACAATTGTGAAATACCTCAATTTTAGTTTTACTACCTAAAAATTTAGGTTTTTAATGACATTGTTTAATGTGATATAATTATAAGTATATTAAAAATTTATATTTAAGAATTGTAAAGGATAAAGAATGTGCTCAAAATTCAATGTATGCTTTAAAACATTAATTTTTATTGGAGCTTTAATTTTAAATGCTTGTGGAGGAAGTGGTGGTAGTGGTTCGAACTCTACTCCAAGTAATCCACCACCATCTCCGCCACCAACACCACCAGCAGGTCAGATAGGAAGTGTTAATGATCTTACATTTATTAGTCCCCAAAGCTTGGTTTCATTACCAGATCTAACAACAACAGGATATATAGTTGTACAAAATAAAACGAATAAGTCAGTAGTTGGAGTAACTTATAGTTTTAGTAATATTGTGGGTGCAGCATCAAATATAGCTTTTTCAAACTCTAATGAATGTGCAAATATATCTGCTAATTCAAATTGTGTTATAAATATTCAGGTGCCTAAGCAAACGGTAGCTGGTAGTTTTAGTATTAGCGCATCAAATAAAACATCTTCTGAGTCTACATTGGTTAAATCATCTTTACCTATTGGAATTCAAGAAATAAAATATACTAATACAAAAAATATTAGTCTTATATATCCCGATTTAATTAAAACTGGAACTTCAAGTGTTTTAATTACAGGAGTTGTGCAGTCTAATTATGAATCTATGGGGTTTAATAATGTAGAGCTTGTAGATATAAATGGTAACACTATTCCTAACCAAACAATAATAAGTGATAATTTAGGTGGAGGTTTAACGAATCTCACTCAAGGACAAACTTTTGCTATTTTAGTGTCAGCGCCAAATGGTAAGTTATCATCTTTAGAGTTTAAAATTAAAACCTCTGTTGCAGATGTTAATGGTCACGAATCAAATATTATAATTAATAATTTTACTTATACCATAGCTACTACAAATGAAAATCAGGGAATATTAGAGCCATTGACTCAAACGGTGTATTTAGATAGTAATAATCCATCCCAAATAATTACTGTATCTAACCCAGGTAATACTAGTATAACCACACTTAAATTGCAAAATCAGCTTGCAAATATACAAGTTAGTGCTATTCCTACAGAAATAGCTGCAGAATCAGCAATTAATTTAACTGTATCGCTAGAAAGTGACATTGGAGCTTCAGTGGATAGTTCATTAGTTTTAAACTATAGTCATGGAATATCCAATAAACAATCTGCAGTAAGCATTTTTCAGGATTTAATTTCACCACCAGCTGTAGCCATACCAGGCTTGAATGCTCAATTTTTCCCAGATAATAAATTCATTAAAACAACCAATAATACAAGCGTTGTTAGAGATTTGGTTTTAACTAATACAGGCAATACCCTGGAAAAAAATATTTCGATTAATCAAATTCCTAATGGTTTTATATTAAGCAATGGGACATCAACTACGCCATGTCATATAGGCGAAACCGGAGCTGTTACAAATAACTTGGAGCCTCAAGCTAGCTGTGATATTAGAGTAACATTTATGAGTAATACTCCAATTGTGCAAACCTATGCTTCTTTAGGAGTAAATTATAGTTATAGTGATGGAGAAATGTCCTCAACAGGTGCTAGCTTCATGTATTCAGTAATAACAGCTTTAGCAAATATAATTATTACCCAATCTTCACAAAATTTTGGAACAATATTGAATAATAATTATGAATCTTCAGTGTTAAATTTTACTCTTAATAATGTAGGTGAGACAAAAGCTTCAGGGTTAAGCGCTTCAATTTTGCCATTAGGAGAAACACCTGAAGGTTTAATTAAATTAATAACTCCAGACCTAGGTTCACCATGTGGAGATGAGTTAAATGCTCATGAAAGTTGTACTATTAGTGTCATATTTGGACCATCTGCTTTGACCGTTGTGGATTCTAAATTTGAAAGTGCAAATTTAGTAATTAGTTATATTCCAACTGAGGGAGATAGCCCAATAATAGATACTAAATTATTAACTGGATCAGTTGTAAATGCGCAATCGGCATTTATAAGTACTGTTAAAACAGATACAATTGGTTTTGATAGTGGTAATGGAGATGAGAGTCTCCCTTACTTGATGCAGCAAGGATCAGTTGCTCATATAAGCTATACGATAACCAATATAGGTGCTTTGGCACATAATTTTTATCTAGATTTCGCAGCTTTGCCAAGTGGTTGGAGTGTTGATTCAAATAATTGTGGAGTATTTGAAGCACCAATAACCCTATCACATAATGCAAATTGTTTGATAAAACTTACCACTAACCCAATAAGCTTTGGAAGAAATGATATTAATTTAAGCGCAATTATAGCAAATTGGAATGACCAAACTAACCCAATAAATCCAATTTCAGTGGCTTTAAATGGGATTTATTATATAAATGTTTATGCTCCGCCAAGTATCACAATTAGTAGTACGATTCCAAGTGATGGCAAGGCCCAACCTGGTAGTCAGTATTCTGTGACAGCTAATTTAGTTGGGGGTAATAATGTTGCTAACCAAAATATATTAGTTAAATCTAATTCATCAACTGATGCAATTACTTTATTGGACAATCCATGTAGCATTAGTTCAACAAATCCAACTTGTTCAAGTATCATTAAAGTTGATTCAAATATACCATATGGATCATACGGCTTTGATATAACAAATGAG
Source organism: uncultured Neisseriaceae bacterium (assembly GCA_937952895.1). Classification (GTDB taxonomy): domain Bacteria; phylum Pseudomonadota; class Gammaproteobacteria; order Burkholderiales; family UBA11063; genus Aquella. The sequence goes on along the minus strand of CALFYC010000008.1, from coordinate 2,496 downwards.
GATGTTCCTAATTTAATTCCAATTCCAGGTCAATTAAGCTTTGTAGTTACTAAAAATATTATTTTTATGACGAAGAATCTATATAATGGAAATTTAGGTGGAACTACCGGGGCAGATCAATTATGTCAGAGTGAAGCTTATAATGCACCAAACACTAAAATTCCAGCAGGCCTATCATTTAAGGCTTTAATCGTGACTTCTGGGCGTTATCCATGTGATGCAAGTGGTAGTTGTGGAGATACTCATGCAAAAGATTGGGTTCTTTATAAAAATGAAAGTTACTACAATTCAGATGGAAGTTTATTTAATTCTGTAAATGGAAATTTAGTATTTGATGGTACTGAATCAAAATTTCAGTATACAAATGGAGTGGTTGACAGTCAGAGATACATGATTTGGACTGGAATTCAAAGTATACATTCTAATTCTTCATCATCAGATATTGATGCCTGGGCTTATGCTGATGCTAATCCAAGCGGTGATAGCAAAAATTATGCTTTATATTCACCTAATACATGTAATGATTATACGAGTTCAGATACATCCTTAAATTCAAGTGTTGGTTCTACTGGAGTTAACCCAGGTAGTAGGTCTGGAGCAGTTCCAGGTTCAACATGGGGGAATTACTTTGTATTTCTAGATTCAAATCAAACCACATTTATTCATAATACGTGGAATTTTGGATACTATATGGATTGTAGTAGCAGTTTACATTTAATATGTGTATCTAAATAAAAATATAAGCCCGTAGTAACTTAAATCTCGGGCTTTAAAATTAAGTAGACTTACAATTTACTTTATAATTTGCCTACTTTAAGCTTTATGATCATAGTAGATAATCAATAAACTGAAAATAGTTTTGCCTTGCAAGCCCATCTTAAAATTCTTATCAAAATTTAATTTAACATATATTGAATCTTAACTTTATCACAAAAGGATAAAATTTTACTAAGTAAGGGAAAAGCTAAATTTTTTGAATATTTGGCTCAAGAGGCTGCATTAAATCCACCATTTCCACTTGAAGAACAATTAGTGGGTGTCTAGAAATAATTGCAAAAAACTTTTTCTAAAATATTGTGAGCGTATTGATAAGAAGGATTATTGATGCAATTACAACTAATGATTACAAAATATTTATTGATAAGTTATACTCTGAATTAAAGACTTTCCTGGAATGCTTTATAATAGAACTCTGGTCTTATGCAAATAACTCCCAAGAGCTAAGTGTAATTAATATCTCGGATTGATATTTTGAATTGTTCATTAAATATTTATATTCAGCTTTTAAACTTAAAGAAAGCTACTTTCACCAGGCCTAAGATCTAAAACATCATATCCATTATCTGTGACAGCTACAACATGCTCCCACATGGCAGATAATGCATTATCCCGAGTAACAGCCGTACGAACAGAATTAGGCAGTATGTCGGCAAAACCAGAACCAGAAGTAATAAATGGTTCAATTGTAATAACCATACCTTTTTGTAGTATATGTCCAGTATAGGGTTCTTCATTATAAAAAGGTAGTAATAATCCCTCACAATGAACTTTACCAATACTATGTGCTGACAAGCCAGTTTGAGATACTGGTTTAAAACCTTGACTTTCAATATATTTTTGCACTGTATGTGAAATTGTTCCTAAATGTATACCGGGTTTAATTAATTTAATTCCAACCCACATGGCATTATAGGCAACCGCCATAAGTCGCATAGCAAGTGGTGATGTATTACCTACTATCCACATTTTCTGTGTGTCTGCACAATATCCATTCTTTTTTAAACTTAAATCTATCCCAAATATGTCACCATTTTTTAAAAGTATATCATTAATTTCGCCTCTAGCAATTATCTCATTTTTATTATAATAAATGCATTGTAATGAATTAGCATTATGCCCCTCTAAATCTGTACGATCAGTTTCAGCTTCAAATTTATTTACAATTAAATCATAAACTATTTTATCCAATTCACGAGTTGTAACCCCAGCCTTGACATAATCATTTAAAATTTCAAGGATTTGTGCAGCTATTGCTCCAGCTGTTCTCATTTTCTCAATTTCTTCTGGAGTTTTGATTGAGTATAACGTTTGTGGTTCTTTTTCTAACTGCTTAATTAAAATAGAATTTACTTGATCAGTTGGCATTGTAACCCCTTAAAGAATCTGCTATTAAATATTTTTATCAATAAACAGTATTTAAATATTCTATAAAGAAATCTTTGAATAATCATCTGAACTAAATAGTACATTTGGCTTTCAAATTCTTTTAGAATAATACTGATAAGAAAGCTAAATAAAGTGCTACACAATATTTCTAAAGTTTTAATACAATTTATTTTCATGAGTGAGTCTAATTTTTCTATCAAATTAGTATTCATTCATAAACCCGGTTTAAAAATAATACCATGATTATACCTAAATTCATAAAATTCTTGGCAAATTCAGAGCCGAGATGCGAAGACGTCTAAAATTCCACTATTAATATACATTAGATCG
>CALFYC010000007.1 GCA_937952895.1 uncultured Neisseriaceae bacterium | reverse complement strand
CTAATTGAAAAATGTAAAGCTGTTCATCGGTGACAAATATGACTATTCAAATATGATATATAAAAACAAAAGAACACCCATTAATGTTAGATGTTCAAAACATGGAGAATTTTATGTAATGACCAAGGCTCATATTGTAAGAGAACAAGGATGTCCAATATGTAAATATAGAAAAAGACGTGTTGGCCAAAGTGCGGCTGGCTATATTGAGCAATTTAATCAAAGATATAATAACGCCTATGAATATATTAGTGTTGATACCAAATCTAAAGATGTGGTCTTTGAATGCAAAACTCACGGAAAACAGTATGCTAAGATTGGCTCACACGTTCGTGGCATTGGCTGTTATGAGTGCTTTAAGTTAGTGAATGGTTATGTAAAAGAGGATTTTATTGGTAAATGTAACTTAAAGAATGTGCAAGGAACATTGTATTTTGTAAGAATATTTTCAGAAGATGAACAATTTCTTAAAATTGGCATTACTTCAAATAGTGTTTCACACAGATTGCAGGAAATAAAGCCACAATATGATTTTGAAGTTATTAAATCAATAAGTGGAGATCCAGCATTTATATACGATACCGAGTCTTCAATTCGTAAATTATTTGCAATTAATTCATATAAACCACTTCATTATTTTGGTGGACACACTGAATGTTTTAATATAGATATATTAAATAAAATACAGAAATACATTGATGACCTATAGACTTTTATGCTCTCTTAATCTAATATACTATGAGGGCAATTGCATGCGTCAATCCCACAAAACACATTAATTAATAGGAGAAATACAATGAAAGAGACATACAGTACAACATTTAACAAGTTGCCACGTTCTGCAAAAGTAGGATTAATGGTTGGTGCTGGTGGCATTGTTGGCGGAATAAAAGGAAGTCTTGGAAGTTTAATGTCGGATAAAGGTACACTTGGATCTGGATTTGTAGAAGGTGGCGCATATGGTGCCGCAGGTACAGCACTTACTGTTGGATCGTTTTTTGCAAAAGATATGAAATTTAAACATGGATTGGCTGCTGCTGGACTTGGTATTGCATCTGCAGCACTTTTTTGCTACTGGATCTGGCAGCTCACCAGCACCATATGTTGCTGCTGGACTTGGCATTGCGGGTGGTTTATATGGACACAGGAATTCCCTAAAATTAAGCACTATGACAAAAGCAATAAAATTATAGGTTAACAAAATGATAGACAAAGCAGTTCAATTACTTGGTGAATTTTCATCATCGTTTGGCAAAACTTGGGCGGCTAGCGGTGGAGCATTAATACCTCATGGTGGTACTCTTGCTGCAAATGCGGCTGCTGGTGCAGCAGTTGGTATGGCTCATAGTGCATATATGGCTGGAGACTGGCATAATGCATTTACTGCTGATGGCTTAGAAGCCGCTGCTGTTGGTATTGCTCTTCATGTTGGTGGTCATTCACTATGGAGCAATCGTAAAGCTCTGAAGCAAAGTATATTTACAGCATCTTCAGATGCGGGTAAAAAGGCAAAAAGTTTGTATGGTTCTGGATATAAAAATAGAACTGGTACTACAAGAATGACATTTGAATAAAATGTATAAAGGAGATAAATAAAATGAGTAAAGTTGGTAGTATGACCAATGCGGTTAATAAAGTATTGGGTACATTTAAAGGTGGATATGGCAATTCTGCCATGAAAGGAGCTGCTATTGGTGGTGGAGCTGGTGCTTTGTATGGTGGATTTAGTGACGATCATACTGCTTTAGGTATGGGTATTGTTGGTGCTGGCTTAGGCTTTGGTGCTGGTAGAGAATTTGCTGGACTAAAAGCTTGGCAAGGACACATTAATGAAAGAATGGCAAAGAGTGGTTTAAGCGGTCCAAATAGTAAATTACAAAAAGCCTCTGGAATGAATGGTTCATTTGACTATGCCAAAAACAGATTTAACAATCTAGGAGGCTAATCATGGCTTTTAATAGAGCTGGAATAGAAAAAGCTTGGGGAAGTATTACTTCAAAAGGTAGTGCTTTAAAAGAGAAAGCATCTGAATTTGCACAAACAGCAAAGAATTCTAGAGTTGGCGGTATGGTTTCTGATAGTGCTGCTGCAATACATGGTATTGGATTGCATACTCTTGGTGGTGCTGCTATGGGCGGTACAATTAATGCTGCTGCATATGCCAATGACGGTGCTTTTACAAGTGCTGATAGTGGAGCTTCTGCTTTCTTGACTGGTGCTGGATATGGTGCTGCCGCTGGCATGGGTCTTGGTATGATGCATGCTAAGAAATATGCTGCATACAATGCTGCCAAAAGAACTAACTCTGGTCTAAAACAAGGTAAGATGACTAAAGCAAGAAAACCTTTGACGGAAGATGAAAAACTGGCAGAACAATATTCAACTGACAACAAACGTTCTATATTGCAAATGCGTAATTTAAAAGAAAAAATTGGTAACACTGGTCAAGATTATTCAAGTGCAGCAGTTCTTAATCAGCAAATTAGGAATGGAATGGATGTGCCACTAAATACATCAGCAGACGGAATGTTAAGTGTTAAAAACTTAAGAGGTGGACCAGCAAATACAACTCCAAAAGTTAACTATAATGCTCCAAATGTAAATAGTGGTAAATTGCAATTATTGCCAAATACACCAGATTTGCAAATGCCATCTGTAAATTTTGGTAATAATACACCGCATCAAATCCAATCACCTAATTATGGATTAGCACCCAAAGGAAAATTCTAAAATGACACAAAATAACCAAGGCGCACCTGCACCAGTTGTTCAACAAGACCCATCGCTAGAAATTACAATTCCTCGCAAAGTGCCTTTGGCTATTTTATTTGCATTAGTAATTCAAATTATGGGTGGAGTATGGGCCATCTCAGAGTTTTATCACTCTCAGAAGGAACTACAAAACAATTTTAAGGATAGTATTACTACCTTAACAACACAGATCAATGATTTGAAATCAACGATCTACACTAGAAATGAGGCTCTTTTACAGTTTGATGCTATAAGACAAGAGAATCATAGACAAGATGAAGAAATCCAAGAGATGAGGAACAAGCTATATGGAAGACGTGACTAATAAAGATGCACTAGGTGAGTTTCACTACAGTGCGGCAGAGATTAAACTTTTGGATAAAGTTAAATCTACTAAATTTATCCTATCTGTGCTATCTGTAATTATATTGACAACTGTATTATGCACTGGGTATATACCAGCTAGTACATTTGCAGAGGTTATGCAATTTACTTTGGGTGCATATATTATAGGAGATTCATTCCAAAGATCTAAATGGAGCAAATGATGCTTTAAATTTGGGTTATAACATGGGAATAACATCTAGAGTTTTAGACTATATTAAAACTATAATGTGTTCTATAGCGTGTTTGTGTATAATTGCAATAATAGTTAGTCAGAATAATGCTATGAGCGATAGCAAATATCAGGAAAGCAGATCTGCCAACGCTAATATGCATGCACAGGAAGTGTCAACTCTAATTGATAAACAAAATAGTCAAGTAGAGTTGCACATACATTATAGAAGATAATCTGTTCGCCCCATTTGGGGCGATGGAGCTTATAGGAAAGCAATATGCTAACACTAAAAAGAAGTAGAACAATCCCTAAGTTTGATAATATACATGGCATATTCGGTCAGTTAGAATCAAATATAATAGATGGCGATAAAATAAAAATATTAACACATGAAAAACCTGAAATAAAAACTAAGGTATTTCCTAGTGGCAGTCCATATGACTCATTAATGCCAGCTGGTAAATATTTTATTAAAAAAGAAGTATTCAAGAGATACCCTCATGGTGTATACTGCCTATATAACCAAAATAATAATGTGTTTTTGCACAAAAGTGATACTGCAAGTTTAAGTGACATGTACGGGGCTATATTTACCTCTTCTGTTCCACAGCTACATGCTGGGCCAGTAATATGTATTGGAACTGATATAGTATCAATAGATGGTGAAAGAGCATTATCTCAGACAAATCAAGCATTTGATAAACTATATCGCTTTCTTGATAAACATCCAGAAGAAAGAGAACTAACAATTATATGGGACAAATAAAATAATGAGTTTTATATTTAAATTCAAATCTAATAACGGAACATACACATTATTTGATGGTGCGTATTCTTTTGTAATAGAAACTTCAAAATACACAGTAATAGACTGTGCAAAATTAACCGATGATGATCTACTAACATTGGCACAACATGTGTTTGTAGGAGAAATCATTACTTTAAAGTTAATAGATTTTTATTCATATGTGCAGTTGCGTTTACTTATACCGCAAAATAATGACAATGGAACAAGCCAAACATTTCATAAAATATCATTTTTATCTTTACCAAATCTAGATCTATCAAATACATTGGACACTGATGTATATAAGTACACAATAGATGGACCAAATACAATTAGTGATATAGATATTATAATTCCAGAAATACAAGTGGATGGAAGTTCTGATATTGGGGAGCCAATAGAAGTAATACTTGCACAGATTAGCGACATCTCAGAAGGTTTCACTATAAGGGTAACTATAAAAACATTTAGAAATCTTATGGGTGGAGTGTATTTTTACAATGAATCAAACTTTACCGATGGCACAGATGTAGAGATAATACCAGCAAATACCAAAACTACATGGGTATTCCAAATTAGAGATAACAATTTGGTGTTATTGTCAGTAACAACAGCTGGTGATTCACCAGATAATGATGCAAATGGATACATTGTTAATAGTCCATTTATTAGATTTGATGCATTACAAATATTGGATTCAACACGACAAAATATTGCAGTATCTAATATTGGTGCAGCATCGTATGAATATGCACAACAAATTGAAAATGATTCATTTTCAAAATATGCATTTGTTTATAGACATACAACCTCTAATAGTGTGTCTACAACTGGTATGTATGGTAAAGGAACAACAATTGTTCAAATGCAAAGAAGCAGCTCTAATACTATAACAATATCTCC
>CALFYC010000006.1 GCA_937952895.1 uncultured Neisseriaceae bacterium | reverse complement strand
TTTTCATCCCAACGCTATTAAAAAAATCTTCTGTCTTTTTAATAGCTAATTCAATTGCAGTTTCAGAATCATTAATATCAATATTCCAAACATTTTTTGCATATTTAAGTAACTTAATTGCTTTTTTATCTTTTTTTAAGCGCCATAATTGAGGCGCAACTAATGCTAAAGTTTGACCATGGTCTAATCCATAAATACTAGTTATGGCATGACCAATCATATGAGTGGCCCAATCTCCATCAAGCCCGACGCCAACAATACCATGTAAGGCAAGACTTGCACACCACATCCAGTTAGCCCGAATTTGATAATCCTTCTGCCTAGATATAACATTTGGTGCAATTGTAATTAAAGTTTTTAAAATTGTTTCGGCAAACCCATCTTGAATTGGAGTATTTAAATCTGTAGTTAAATAAAATTCTGTAATGTGAATAAAAGGATCAACGATACCATTTGCTAACTGTCTTAATGGCAAAGAGTAAGTAACTTCAGGTTCCAAAATTGCAAACTTAGGATATACATGTTTACTTATAAAATATTTTTTTTGTTGGGTTTCCTTTTTTGAAACTACTGAACCATTATTTAATTCAGATCCAGTTGCTGGTAAAGTTAATACCACCCCTAATTTAATTGCACTTTGAATAAAATCAGAACCACCTTCAACAATGTGCCAATAATTATTATGAGGATAATTTACTGCAGCTGATATAAATTTTGCTCCATCAATTACAGAGCCACCACCAACAGCTAAAATAAAATCAATCTTTTCAAGCTTACATTTTTGAATTGCCAGTTTTAATGTTTCATACTGAGGATTTGCTTCAATTCCACCAAATTCAAATATTTTGAAATTAGAAAGAGCAGATTTGACTCTTTCATAAATACCATTTTGTTTAATTGAACCGCCACCATATACCATTAAAATACGTGAATTAGCCGGAACTAAATTAGCTAATTCGAGCATTTGGTTTTTACCAAAAACAATATTAACGGGATTTTCAAATGTGAAATTATACATAGTATCTCTTTAGAAATTTATAATTATTTACATTAATCAACAAATTCAATTCAGAAAATTTATGATTAATCACATATTTTAACATAGAATAAATTTATAATAAATAAGGATTAGAATAGTATTTCACTTTTAATAAGCTTAATCTAAAGTTTATACATTTTGGTAGATTTTAATTTAGAAATTATTAATGTAAAAAAGGATATCCAAAACTATTTAAATTTTGAATATCCTTTTTATTTAAGGTTATTAGATACTTGATTTTATAGTATTTAATAATGAGGTTTGAGATTCAGTAGAGTCACCATCTAACTCCCAAAGCATAAAACCACCTAAGCCCATAGTTTTTGATTGTTGGACTTTATATTCTACAGTCTTAACATTATCATATGTCAAGAAAATATTTCCTTGCGGTGTATTACCATATCCCCAAGGTTCCTGAGCATGAGAGCTCAAATTATTAAATACATCTTTATTATGGTCTTGATCAATAAAAGTTAATGCTGAAATAGTTGGACCATTACTATAACAAATATTTGGATTGATAATACATTTATAACTAAATACCCCTGTATTACCAGTACTTGAATCATCAAATTCTCCAATTGGTGTACCCGTAATAGGTTGGTATAACCCAAAATTAGAACCTATACCATTTATCTGCATAGCTCGACCATATGCTGGAATACCAAGAACTAATTTGTTAACCGGAACACCATAACTTGTGTATTTATTTATCGCATCAACGGTATCATATGACTTATTTACATATGGGCTATTAGGCTCCATACTCCATGAAGCCTGAAAATCTGCTGGGTTAGGATTATCAAATGCTCCATGCATATCATAAGCCATAACTGATAAATGATCTACAAGCTGCGAGACTTGTAGCCAAAAGTTAGGCACCCCTCTATTTGCCGCATCTAATTCTGAAGATTCAATTTTATCTGGGGCAACTGATACGGCTATAGATAAATAGTAATTTTGATTATTCGCTTTTGATAATTGACTCAATTTACTTTTAATTGCAGTAAGTAATGCTAACTCTTCTTTAGCATGAGGAGATGCATTTAAGCCATTCCCATCATCACCTGACCACCATTCCCAATCTATATCAATTCCATTAAATCCGCCATTAACCATTGCATTAGTTGCATTAGTTGCAAAATTATCTATTGCTGTTTGGCTACTAGTTAGTTGATTAAACATGGGGGCAGTGTAAGCTCCAGCATTAGTCCAACCTCCAAAAGATAGCATTATGTTTAAATATGGATATTGTAATTTTGCTTTAGCTAAAGTAGGCATCTCGTTAATATCTGCCCATGAATCTAGACTTGTTACATTACCTGCCCCATTAAAACCAATAAAAGCATAAGTAACTTCATTTAAATTAGTATAGGGAATAGAAGATGCAAAATATGCTCTAGCATATCTTGACCAATTCGTATAATAACCTTGTATTACACTACCATTCCCTGGATCAGAACAGGCGGAAGCCCCACATGGTGAAACCATCTTAAACGCTGTACCATTAACGGACACTCCACTTACCACACCATACTGAACGCCACTCAAAACTGAAGCACCCCCATGTAAACCACAATTTTTTGTAAGGTCTAAATTAGCGCCGTTCGGAGTTATTGTAGTTAAATACTGATTATTCACTTTAGTTGTTTGTGAAGTGAAGCTTTCCCATGAAGGAGCAAAACATGCCCCATCAACACTAGTTGGTGCAAAATTCGTAGTAATTACTACAGAGGCATTACCAATTGAGGAACCTGATTGCACTTTCACCAATACACCTGAGCCACCTTGGAACTGTGTATCATAATCATAGGTTCCACCAGTAATCGGCTGTGTTGCACTATAGTTAATATTTAAATCACTTTCTTTTGCTGTATCTAAACTGCTATAAGTTATTTTAAATAAAACATTACCACTTGCAGCAGCCGTTGGATAAAAATTAATTTTTAGTGTACAAGTTGGTGAATTAGGATTTAAAGTATTGCCACAATTACTAGAGTCAACCGATAAACCAGCAGGATAGCCTGTTGAAATATAGTTCACACCAGTTGCAGGAACATTTCCTTTATTTAATACATATACATTCTGAGAAATTGACTCACTGACTAATGTATTTAAATTAATCGAATTAATTTCTTGTGTACATTGAGAATCATTACAATATACAATCTGTGCAAAATCTTGAGGAGTAGAACTATAATTTAATGATAAAGAACTAGTATTAGCTCCATACAGAACTTTAAATAAAGTAACTCCACTTTCAACCAAAGTTGGCGTATATTTTATAGCAAATGAACATGTTGCATTACTAGCTAAAGTTGCCCCACATTGATTATTAACTAACGACAAACTAGAAACTACAGGTACGAAAGAAAAGCTTAATGTAGGAGCAGTAACTTCCCCTGTGTTTTTAATCCATAAATTCAATAAATCTGACTCTCCAACTTTGGCTGCTATTTGATCAGATGTAATTACATTATTACATTGCGCATCACTACAAAATTCTATATTAGGCGCAGATGGAGAAAAAGATTGATAACTAATTGAAGCTATAACTGAATTAAGATTACCAAGACTATCTGTAGCATTAAAACTTACGCTTCCTGACTGAAGTACCGTAGAAGATTTAGGAGAATAAGATACTTTAATTTTACAACTACCTATTTGCTGTCCAACACAAGCTGAATCATCTACTATAAAGTCATTATTTAAATTAGTTAAACTCTCACCAGCATAAGTTAAATTACCACTTCCAACATTCCCTAAAGTAAGATCTTGTTCTTGAGATGTATTAACAGCAACATTAAACGTTAATACTCCAGGACTAACAGTTAGGTTTCCATAGTTTATTATATTACTAACATTATGGCTTCCATTTTCATCAGCATAAGTTATTTCTACGCTTGCAGTACCTGTAGCACCAGATTTTTTAATAATATTTATTTGACAACTGTCACTTCCTGGAGATAATGCTAATTGACTTTGACATGAAGTGGCATCCACAGTAAAACCTGAATTAGAGCTAGTTGCTGATAGAGAAATTATAGGTAATGTCCCACTATTTACAATAGGTAAAATACCAGTACTGCTATTTCCCATATTAACTGTCGAAGGGTTAATTAAAGATGCCCCATCAGACTCTTGAGCAAAAACATTTAAATTAGTGTAAATATTATGCCCATCCAAATTAGCTGTTATTTTTACTGTTGATAGTGGGGCATCACCGTTGGTTACAGCTTTTAGTGCATTAGCAATATTACTTTGATTATTTGTATACCTTAAAGTCACATAACAACCACTTCCTGCATTTAAAGTATTCTGGCATGAAGAATTTGCAATACTCCAATTACCATTACCTACTATATTTTGTAAACTAACCGAATCACCGGGATTAAAATTTATACTATTATTACTGCTATTATATAGCCATAATGTAGTATATGTGCTAAGGTTCGTACTCGATAAAGATATTGGATATAAAGATTGAGATATAAATACATCATTAAAACCACTCTCTAAAGCCTCATAGTTTAATATTCCGGATAATTTTTGCTCATTTGACGTTCCTGGATTTATTTCAACTGTGTAATTGGCAGCCTGAATGCCGGTTGGCGATGAAGATCCAGAATACGTTGCTAATATGTTACATTCATTACCTGGGGATAAGGTTTGCCCAGCACAAGACCCTAAATCAAAACTAACTCCACTACTACCAGTTACAGTACCTACCACTATACTATTTGAACTATTATTGAATAAAGGTATTGCGATCGTTGAACTAGTACTCTTAGTGGATAAAACTGCAGATGTTCCTAAACTTGCATCACCTAGAGCACTTGGTGGTGGGGTTGGTGCAGGATTAGCACTTGAAGATGACCCACTACCTGAGCCTCCGCAAGAACTTAACGTTAACATGACTATTATGCCAGAAGCTTTTCTTAAAATATTTTTCATTTATTCCCTTTTATAATACTACTTTAAAGTGCCATATAAATATTAACGGCAAACCCTTACATTATATCATAAAATTAATATTAGCTTCAGTATTTCTGTCAGTAACGTTGCACTTCAGAGATTTAATGTCCAAGCTTAGTTAATGCACTAATACAATTGGTTATTTTATGATTTCTGACGAAAAAAATAAAACCACAAACCAATTAATGCCAATGGTTCACAACTAAAATCTTGTTGCACTATATTTAAAGATCTATCATTAAACCTCAGATTTATGATATAATTAAAAAAATAAGATAACGTAATTTCTTGATGGAAAAATAATTATGAAAAGCACAAAAATTTTTATTTATTTAATTGGCTCTATTTTAATGATGAATAGTGTTATAGCGGGAACACATACTCAATTTATTGCAATAGGCGAATCAGGAGTAATTTTAAAATCAGTAGACGATGGAATTAATTGGGTAAGCACATCAACTTCCAACTCTACTGATAATCTGTATGGTATGAACTTTAGTGAAAGTAAATATTTTGCCGTAGGCGATAATGGCACTTTAGTCACATCCAGTGATGGATCAAGTTGGAATTACCTAGAACATGGCTTAGGCACTAATCAAAAAATCCTTTCTATAACGAGTAATAATGGATATATGATTGCTGTTGGAGAAAAAGGTTTGCTTTTGAGTTCTGTTAATGGAATTAAATGGACCTTTCATGATAGTCATACTTTATATGATATTCAAAGTATAACATATGCAAATGGTATCGGATTTGTTGCTGTAGGTGATAATGGAACCATTATCAGTTCTAGCGATGGAAATAAATGGGGTATACAAAATATTTCAAATAATGATTTGAAAAGTGTAATATACAACGGACGAGTATTTGTAGTAGTTGGAAATAATGGAGCGATTTTAACTTCTAATGATGGCTCAAATTGGGTAAACCAGATAAGCCCTACAAGTGAAGATCTTAATAGTATAATCTATGGCAATGGGCAATTTTTAGCAGTTGGTTCTAATGGAATTATTCTCTCTTCATCAGATTTTAAAGCTGCTCGATCATGGGTTAAAAACCAGTTTAATAACACTTCTTTATTAACCAGCATAACCTATGGGAATGGTAAATTTATTGTAGTTGGTGAAAATGGACTAATTGCAAATTCACAAGATGGTATTAATTGGAATATAGTTGATAGTAATACTAGAGCTAAATTTACTAATGTTAATAGTAATGTATTTTCCAATATGTACGTTTTAACTTGTCCATCACCTGATGAAATATCTTCTAAAAAAAATCCTAATAATAGGTTTTTTAGCTGGACCTACATAAATGCAGATGGTATAGTTTATGATACGATATCTTCATATTTAGCAAGTGAAAGTGGGGTTTTTCTTGATTTTGCGGGTTCTGCTATATATACATCTAGTAATTTAGAGCAAACATGCGAATATTCATCAAATAATACTATTAGTCAATTAACATCAGAAATTTTTGACCAAAACAAGTATAACTGTAACCCAGCACATTGCAGATCTGTGATAAGTCATAAACCAATTCCATACACAACTTGTCAAGTAACTTGTATTGCTAAATAAGTAAAAATCAACTTATAGAATCACATTCATAAGTTGATTTAATCACTCATTTAAATGCAAAGCTTTATCTAATAGATTTACTAATCCAGGTAAAATATATTCTTTTAATTGCATTTTTTGAGTATCATAATTAAAGTTTGAATTACGCTCAATAAATATATTTTCATCTACTCTTTGTTTCAATTCATGCTGAACTATGTGATTAACAATATCATCAATATGAATTTCTTCAAAACTCATCTTTGATCTACTAATTTTAGCAGATGAATCAAATAAGCGTACCCCAATTGGGACTGTTCCTGAATTTTTTAAAATATCTAAAAATAGAGGTGAAAATATATCAGCCTCACTGATAGCTATCATTACCGGAATATTATCTAGTTTAATTAAAACAATCCGTTGAAATAAACTATCATTAATAAAGCCATTCCACAACACTTCAATTTGCGAGCTAGTTGCGAGATTCTGAAATACTTTGGTGGTTGATCCTGGATTATTTAAAAATTCATCTAAACTCATCCGCTTATTCCACTGTAACACTTTTAGCTAAATTACGAGGCTTATCAACATCAGTGCCTTTTAAAACAGCGGTATGATACGCTAATAATTGTAATGGCACAGTATAAACTATAGGTAATAGGTACTTTGATATATTTGAAACTGGCATATATATTATTCCATGACATAACTTAGTAATTTCATCATTACAATCAGTTATTACATAAACCAATCCCTTACGAGCAAGAACTTCTTGTATATTAGACTTTACTTTATCAATTAAAATTTTTTGCGGCATGGTAACTATAACAGGCATTATTTCATCTAATAAAGCTAATGGACCATGCTTTAATTCTCCAGCAGCATATCCTTCAGCATGGATATACGAAATTTCTTTTAATTTTAAAGCCCCCTCAACTGCAATTGGAAACATTAAATTGCGCCCCAAAAATAAGGCACTAGTTTTTGAATAAATTTCGTTTGCAATAAATTTTACTGAAGGCTCAATCATATTTAAAATCGATTCAATTATTGCTGGCAGTTTGTATAATTCTGAAGTAATAGTAACCTCTTCAACATTAGATAATCGCCCCTTCACTTTTGCTAAAGTATATGCCAAATAAACCAAAACCACCATTTGCGTTGTAAAAGCTTTAGTTGAAGCGACCCCTATTTCGGGTCCAGCTTTAGTGAGTAATACTAGTTTGGATAATCGTGCCAAACTACTTTCTGGAACATTACATATAGCAAGAGTATTAACCATTCCTAAACCTATAGCATATTTAACAGAAGCCAAAGTATCTGCCGTTTCCCCAGATTGAGAAATACTGATTATTAAAGTATTTTTATCAGATGCAATTTTACGATAACGATATTCACTTGCGATATCAACATTACATTCGATTTCTGCAATTTCTTCAATACAATATTTAGCAAATAACCCAGCGTTATAACTAGTACCACACGCAATTATTTGAATTTTTTGAATTTGCGTAAAAATCGCCAAAGCATCAACCCCAAAAACTTCGGATTTAAAACCATCACCCAAACTTTTTAACGTTCCAGCTATTGCTTTTGGTTGTTCAAAAATTTCCTTTTGCATATAATGGGAATAATTGCCAAGCTCGCTATATGACATAGATTGACTAACTTTAACTATTTCACGATTAACTTTTATACCATGCTTATCATAAATGACATAATCTGACGGACTGACTTTTGCGATATCTCCATCATTGAGATAAATTACATCTGAAGTTATTGAAGTTAATGCAAATATATCTGAGGCAAATAATATTTGATTAGAACTAACCCCAATTACTAATGGAGACCCTTCTCTAACACATATAATTTCTTCTGGATTATCAATACAAATAATACCAATGGCATAAGTCCCAGCCAACTCCTTAACGCTGTCTTTAGTTGCTTTAAGAATATCATTTGATTTTAAATAATGATAATGCACTAAATGTGCAATAACTTCGGTATCTGTTTCCGAATCAAAATTATAACCCAAACTCTGTAACTGTTCTTTTAATTCAGCATAATTTTCAATAATACCATTATGCACAATTGCAATCTTATTATCTGAAAAATGTGGATGTGCATTATCAACAGTTACCCCTCCATGAGTTGCCCATCTAGTATGACCGATGCTAATGTTACTTTCAAATGAATTTTTACTACATAAATCTTTTAATGATTGAACTCTACTAGTAACTCGATTTCGAGCTAATTGGCAATTTTCATCAATTATTGCAACTCCTACGGAATCATAACCTCGATATTCAAGACTTGCTAACCCATCTAAAACCATCGAAACTACGTTTGTTTTTCCAATAGCTCCCACAATACCACACATGAAAATTTCCTTCTCTATATATGTTCTATAACTAAGCTATGTAATGCTTGACTTAATTCATCATCATCATTCAAACAATTAATATATGAATATTTTAACCCACCATTGGTTAAAAATACTTCACGATTTAAAACATTAATTTCTTCCAAAGTTTCTAAACAATCACTTATAAAACCTGGACAAACCACTTCTATTGAATTTATCTTATTTTTAGCACAATCTTTAACTATATCAATAGTAGATGGCAATAACCATTTTTGCCTTCCAAATTTTGATTGGAAAGTCATAAAATAGTCAGATGAAGTTAAGTCAAGTTCCTTTATGATTAACTCAGTTGTTTTTCTACATTCCTCATAATAACTGTCACCCTTTTGAATAATTACCTGTGGTAAAGAATGATAGCTAAATATAATTTTCTCTGCTCTACCTTCTTCTTGCCAAGACTTGCGGATTTTATTTACTATCCCTTTAATATATAATTGGCTATTAAAAAATCGATTAATAAAAGTTATTTCTGGTAAAAAAAATTTATCTTTATAATACTGACTAATTTGATCAAATACTGGCATCGTAGTAGTGGATGAGAACTGTGGATATAAAGGAATTACAATAAGTTTTTTTATATCAACTTGATTATGTAATCTTGATAATACATTTTTTATCTCTGGATCAGAATAACAAAATGCATATTCAACTATTATATCATCTGGTATACATTGTTTCAATTTATAACACAGTGACTTTGTATAGAAAATCAAGGGCGAAATTCCATTTAACCAAATTTTAGAATATTGCTCTACTAATTTTCTAGAACGTAGTGGTAAAATAATCCCAAACAGAATAGGCAACCACAATATTCGTGGCAAATTCACCACTCTTTTATCTGAAAGAAATTTTTTTAAGAAATTTTTAATTGATTTATTAGTTAATTGATTTGGCGAACCCAAATTAACAAGTAAAACAACTATTTTTTGTGATTTTATCATAATAATTTAAATATATAATATCTATTGATCTTTTTTATGAAATTTATGTTCGCCTTTTGTGAGTAAGCGGACAATATTTGACTTATGGGTAAATAAAATAAAACAACCAATAACTAACACACCTCCAAAATAAGCATTATTCCCCATTAGATAAAAAGCATAAACAGGTGCTAAAATCGCAGCAATTAAAGCTGACAATGAAGATATCTTACTAATTTTAAAGACAATAATCCAACTTAAAACTACCAATAAAGCAAGTAATGGGCTAAACCCTAAAAATACTCCAAGTGCTGTAGCAACTCCTTTGCCACCTTTAAATTTAAAGAAAATCGGATAGACGTGCCCAATAATTACTAAAATTCCGCAAATCGCAACTATAGTTTCGTTCAATGTGCCTTTGAATATCAAACGTCCGATGATGACGACAATAAGCCCTTTGACTAGATCACCTACCAAAGTAAAAATAGCCGCTTTTTTATTTCCACTACGCATTACATTAGTAGCCCCAGCATTTTTCGAACCATAACTTCTGGGATCATTCATTGAAAAAATATAACTTGAAAGAATTGCAAAAGAAATTGAACCAATTAAATAAGATAAAATAAATGCTGTATATATCATAATTTACACCTAATACTTAATATTGATTTGGATTTGTTGTTGATTTATGTTCATATTAACATTTTTGCTGGGCTGAATTGGCACAGAAAAATTGGGCTGTGAATTTTGAATTACACTCTTTGCCTGTGGGCTTTGAAATGCATCTGAATTAACCGTTGGTTTAGCAAAATCATTTTGTGCTGAGTTATCTATCATAACAGAGCGATCATCTGGACTAGATTCATAGACAACATTCTTACTAGAAACCACTTCACTGCTACTTGTTTTATTACAAAAAACATTAGTAACATCATCCTTAATCCGATTACAATACCAACTTTTTTGCGTACTACTAGAATTACGCTTTATATCTACTAATGGCTTAACTGGCTCATTATGATTTTTACTTTCTTTGTTTCCAGGATGTAGAAAAGAGGGCATGAAATCACTCATACTCAGCGCTAACAAGCTCCGAATAAACAATGAGATCAAACAAATTAAAATACTAAACTTCATCATTTAGACTGAAAATGAAGACCCACATCCACAAGTAGTTGATGCATTAGGATTTTTAATTGTAAATTGCGATCCTTCAAGTGAATCAATATAGTCAATTTCAGCTCCAACTAAATATTGAAATGACATTCCATCAATTAAAAACTGAACGCCATCTTTTTCTACAACCAAATCATCTTCGTTAGCAATTTCATCAAAAGTAAATCCATATTGAAAACCAGAACAACCACCACCAGTTATAAAAGCTCTAAGCTTTAAATCTGGATTACCCTCTTCTTCTATTAATTCCTTAACTTTTTTAACTGCATTATCAGTAAACGTAATTTGCACATCCATAATAAAAAACCCAAAAAATAATATCTTTGAACGTATTATAACAAAAACTCTAAGCCTAAGTAAACCTTAACTATATAACTTGTAGAAATTTTCTACAGCTAGCCTTTTATTTAATTAAAAATTTCTAATATTCCAAACGAAATTTTTAATAAATATTTTTATATAAATACTTTAATAAGATAACTACCATTGCACCAACAAATGCCATTCCTGCACCAACTAGCTGTGGTGAATCATAGTTAAAGCCATAAATTAATGGAAGCCCACCTAAAAAAGCTCCTAGTGCATTCCCAATATTAAATGCTCCATGTACAACTGATGCTGCGAGTAATTCTGAACCTTTTGCTGATCTTATCATTAATATTTGAATTGGTGCTGCCAATGAAAATGCAATTACTCCAGTCATAAAAATCATAATCAAGGATATAATTTTATAAGGTGCCACATAGTGGGTAATTATTAAAGATATAACCATTAATAACAATGAACATAAAATAGTATTTGATGGTAAATATTTATCTGCAAGCTTTCCACCTAATATATTACCTACAACCATTCCCACTCCAGCAATAGCCATAATATAAGAAATAAGATTGGGATTAAAATGAGTAATTCCAATTAACAATGGCGCTATATAGCTTACCCAAGCAAATAACCCAGCAGTACCAATTGAAACAAATGTAATAATAATCCATGAGTCTAAATGACTAAAAAATAATAATTCATGTTTAATTCGTTTAGGCTTTGTTGATTCAAAGAATGGCAACCAAGCTTTTAAACTAAGCATTGTAATTATGCCAATTAGAGTAATTAGTAGAAAAGTATAACGCCAAGAATAGTAATGACCAATATAGGTTCCAATCGGAACACCTATTAAATTAGCCAAAGTAAGCCCAGAGAACATTACAGCTACCGCTCTTGATTCCATTCCACGTTTAGCCATTCTACTTGCAACAACTGCACCAACTCCAAAATAAGCCCCATGTGGAATTCCAGATAAAAATCTAGTTATCAATAAAACATGATAATTAGGTGCTAATGCAGATAAACCATTAAAAATAGTAAAAATTGCCATTAAGATAATTAATAACTTGCGGGGCGGAACCTTTCCTGCAGCTAAAACTATTATCGGCGCCCCAACTACCACACCTAATGCATAATTTGAAATCAAGTGACCCGCAACAGGTACTGATATTTTTAGATGAGAAACTAAATCAGGTAGTAATCCAGCCATTACAAATTCAGTAAGGCCTATTCCAACCCCACCGAACATTAGAGCAATTAAACCCTTTTTCATTAAAACTCCATAATAATTTAATCTATAACTAACGCAATAATTATAACATTTATTAGCTATCCCAATAATCCTTAACATTGAAAACAGCTTGGAAATTCACGACTTATAAAATAATAAGTTTAATTTAACTCTATTTATCAACAACCTAGACCTAAATTTATGCTTAAAAACAAAGCTTTGGTTAAATTATTTAGCAAAACTATTTCTTTATCTCATATAATTTCGTCTATATTAATTTTGGATATAAAAATGAATCTTGTTGCCAAAAATTTGAATAAACTACAATCAGCGATTAGACAAAATTTCCCTAATCAGCCTAAAATTATTGCGGTAAGCAAAAATATTTCCTCAGATAAAATTCGTCAATTATATGAATTTGGTCAGAGGGATTTTGGTGAAAATTATGTTCAAGAATTCAATCAAAAAGCATGTCATCTTTCTGATCTAGAAATAGTTTGGCATTTTATTGGTAAAATTCAGACAAATAAAACCAAATATATTGCAGAAAAAGCCAGTTGGGCACACTCATTAGAAAATGAAAAACAAATAATTCGCCTAAATTCGCAAAGACCACAAAATCTATCGCCCCTTAATGTACTAATTGCCGTGAATATTAGTGAAGAAAAAAGTAAAGCTGGAATTAAAACCTTTGAAGAAATTCTACAATTAGCTAAAACCATTAACTTACAGCCAAAATTAAAATTACGAGGACTAATGGGAATTGCGAGTAATACTAACGATATAACAATTATAAAACAACAATTTATTAATTTAAAGGTTTTTTTTGATCGATTAAAGACAATATACCCAAGCCTAATTGACTCACTTTCAATGGGTATGTCAAATGATTATAATATTGCACTTGAAGTTGGTGCGAATATAATCAGAATTGGCACATTAATTTTTGGAGATAGAAATTATGTCTAAAACTAGAATTTTCTTTATTGGGGGTGGCAATATGGCAGAAGCGATATTTGCTAGGATATGCCCAAACAAATATCAAATAAATGTTATTCAGAGAAATAAAGCCAAATGTGATAACTTAATTCAACTATATCCACATATTACATTTTGCACAGCTTTAGATGAACAATTATCGGATTCCGATATTCTCATTTTAGCAGTAAAACCAATTGATGCCAAAAATGCAATTTTAGCAATCCAAGATAAAATTACATTTCCAATCATTATTTCTGTTATGGCCGGAATAACCACTAATATTTTAAAAGTTTGGAGCTTAAATAATAAAATTATTCGAATAATGCCAAATACACCATCATCTGTAGGAGAAGGATTAAGTGGTATTTATTTTAATGAAAATATTACAGATTATGAACAACAACAAATCAAAGCAATCTTCATAAGTATTGGCAAAATTTTTATTTGTCAAAATGAAGAAATGATAGATAAAATTACTGCAGTTGCAGGTAGTGCTCCGGCTTACTTTTTTTATTTTCTTGAATCAATGATTGACGTTGCAATTAATCAATTTGGTTTATCAAAAGAAGATGCTCAAGCAATTACTCTGCAAGTAGCAAAAGGAAGCATCAAACTGATTGAAAATAACCAAAATCTAACGATTGCAAAACTTAGGACTAATGTAACTTCCAAAAATGGCACAACAGAGAGAGCTATTAATGTTTTTGAGCAATATGATTTAAAACAAATTGTCCATAAAGCTGAGGTTGCATGTTACAATAGAGCTAAAGAAATTAGTCAATCATTTAATGAGACTTTATGAAAAGTACTACTATCCCTATTGATTTACATTGTCATTCTCTCCATTCAGATGGGGCGCATTCTATATCAGAAGTCATTGATCTTGCTAAAGCTAATGGTTGTCAATATTTATCTCTTACTGACCATGATACAATTGCAGGAATTGAAGATGCTAAATTATGTGCTCATGACAATAATATTAATCTAATTAGTGGTGTTGAAATATCTGTTACTTGGGAAAGTAATTCTCTAATCCATATTTTAGGTTTAGGAATTGATGCAACAAATAAATTATTAATCGACAATTTAAACACACTTCGTTCACAACGATTAACTCGAGGTCAAAAAATCGCCGATAATCTAGCTAAAATTGGAATTGAAGGTGCTCTAGATGGTGCACTTAAATATTGTTCTAAAGTTGAAGCCTTAAGTAGAACTCACTTTGCCAGATTTCTAGTTGATAATAATTATGCTAAACCCGGCAAAGCCTTTGATAAATTTTTAGCTCCAGGAAAGCCTGGTTATGTAACACAAAAATGGGCTACTCTTGAAGATGCTCTACATTGGATAACAATGGCTGGAGGAATTGCTGTAATTGCCCATCCGGCACGTTACAAATTCACTCGCACAAAACTTTTAAAACTAATTGGTCAATTTAAAGAATTAGGTGGCAGAGGGATTGAAGTGAGAAGTTCATCACATTCTGAAAGTGATGTACAAAATATTGCGCAGATCTCAAAAATGGAAAAGTTATTAGCTAGTGTTGGTAGTGACTTTCATAATCTAAATGAAAGTTACCGCACCATAAAAGTTGGGGTTAATCCATCATTACCCTCAATTTGTGAACCTATTTTTAGTGAGCTTGGAATTCCAGAATTATGCTAATAAAATAAATTTTTACATTTCACATTGCCTTATTGGCTTTTAAAAATTATTTCAATTTATAAGAATGGTAAAACATGAAAAAACAACTTATGCACAAACTAAAAAATCGACACTTACGCATGATTGCGCTAGGTGGTGTAATTGGAACAGGTTTATTTTTTGGGTCTGCCAAAACCATCCAAATGACAGGACCATCGATTATTCTAGCTTATATTTTAAGTGGGCTTGTTGTTTATATAATAATGCGCGCTTTAGGTGAAATGACGGTTGCAAATCCAAATTCTGGTTCATTTAGTGAATATGCAAATAAATACATCGGTAAATACGCAGGTTTCATATCAGGTTGGAGTGCTTGGTTTGAATATACAGTTGTATGTATGGTTGAATTAACTGCAGTTACTATATTTATTGATTATTTTTACCCAGGGATTCCACACTGGATAATTTGTTTCGTTATTTTAGTAATTTTTACCGGAATAAATCTACTAAGTATTCGCCTATTTGGTGAATTTGAATTTTGGTTTGCGGGGATTAAAGTTTGTGCCATTATTGCCATGCTTATTTTTAGTGCATACTTAATTTTTTTCAAACATAGCCTTAATCCACAAATTGGTGAATATGCTAATAGCTCAATTTTATTTGCAGGAGGTCTCAAGGGATTTATTGCATCACTTGTAATCGTAGTATTTTCATTTGGTGGAACTGAATTTGTCACTATTGCTGCTGGTGAATCTGAAGATCCAAATCAAACAGTTCCTAAAGCTATAAATGGGACAATTTTTAGAATACTAATTTTTTACATTCTTACCATGACTGCAATTATTGCATTATACCCATTTACTCAACTTTCCAATAATATTAGCCCATTTGTTGATGTATTTAAAAAAATTGGCTTAACTTATGCAGCAGGAGTAATGAATTTAGTAGCAATTACAGCTGCTTTATCAGCATTTAATAGTTGTCTATATAGTGCATCACGAATGGTATTTAGTCTTGGATGTAATGGTCATGCACCTAAAGGATTATCAAAAATATCTCCAAAGCGTCATATCCCACAAAAAGCAGTTATTTTTACAAGTAGTTCTGTCTTAATTGCTGTTTTGGTTAACTATTTATTTCCGAATAAAGCCATTATGTATTTATTGACTATTGCAACATCAACAATTTTAATTGTTTGGTTTATGGTCTTAGTTACGCAAATTTACTTTCGTAAACATATGATTGTAAATAAAAAAGAATTAAAATACCGCTTATATTTATACCCATTTGCAAATATAATTGCAATTATTTATCTTATAATTGTAATGTTTATTATGCTTGATATGGATGATTTGCGAATGAGTGTATATGTAGCACCACTATGGATATTAGGCTTATCAATGATTTATGCGATTAAACGCAAACCACATTAATTTAATTTAGTATATTTAAGAATCTGTTTGATTAACTTTATTATATTGGGTAAAAAAGCTAGAATTGAAAGCGCCAACAATGGTAACCATATGCTTGGCGTATCTAACATATGTGGACTTAACTCTTTATGGTTAGCAATCAAATGTCTAAATCCATCACCAATAATTACATAAATTACAGAAGCTGGTATAATACCAATCACGGTCGATAATAAAAACATTTTAATATCAACTTCTAATATTGCGGCAACAATATTAATTGCCCAAAATGGAACCACTGGAATTAAACGTAATCCAATAAGATTTAAAAGTAATTTATGCTTATTTGCGGATTGCACCTTATTCTTAACCCCTTCAAAACGGTTAATAAATAAGTCTTTAAAAATATAACCAACCACAAAAAAGTTAATTACCGCACCAATTGTGTAACTAATAACAACTAGTGCGCTACCAAAATAACAACCAAATAAAAATCCAGCGAACACATCCAATAAAACTGTCCCGGGTATACAACAAGCAATCAAGACTATATAGCATAGCATACAAATAATAATAAATAATGCTGGATTTTTTGATTCAGTATCGATAATTTTGCCATGATATTTATTAAGCCCAGCGATGCTTACATAATCATGTAAATGATAATGATATATTAGAAAAAGTGAAACTATAATCACTAGAAATAAAATTAATAATTTAACTATTTTTTTCACGCTGGCAACTCTCTCTATTAATAAACAGATTTTAAGCTCTGCACCTTAATTTAGAATTTATATGTTGATTCTAGCATACTTAATTACTGAAATTGAAATAAGCAAAGACGATTGTAACATAAACAATTGCATATAGCCTGGTTTTATTAGTTTAAACTCAACTTCTAATTTTTTAGACTAATTTTTAAAATATGATCCATATACTTATTTAAGACTGAAATGCGCAATTATTTTTAAAACATGCATAATATCTTTCTAAGTATTGACTAATCACCTCGTTAGGAGTTAAATATCCAATATTTTTCGGTTATTCAATAACTCTTGAATATGATTAATTAATGGTTTTAAGTTCGAATTGCATTCGCATTTGAGCTCTAAATCTAACCCCTATTTTGTCACATTTTCCTTTTTAAATTGCGATATAATCCTACTTTACAGTTCAAAACAATAACTTATTTGGGAGATATCATTGTGAGTTTATTTTGTATTATTGGCTTTAACGATAAAGATACGACACAATTAAGAGAAAAATATGGTGCTTTACATATTGAACATTTATCTAAGTTAAAAAAGGATGGAAAATTAATTGCAGCAGGTCCATTAATGAATTCCGAAAGCGACAAAGCTTCAGCTTCTGGCAGCCTATTAATTGTTGATTTTGCAAGTAAAATTGAAGCTGAGACTTGGTTTAAAAAAGACTCTTATTATCTAAATGGGGTTTATGAATCATTAAAAGTAATTCCCTATATCGATGCAATGGATATATTATAATAATTTCCCAGCTTCTACAAATTTGGGCAATTATTTTTTAAAAATCTTAACTTTATTAGCACCTTTAGTTATAAATCTTATTAAATTCAGCAAAACTCTAAAAATGAGACACTGTTTGCCTCATTTTTAGAATTTCATAGTTGTTATAACTTATGGAGCATTGCAAGGCTTAGCTGAATCAATATACCCACCTAAAATTTGTGGTAACTTTGGCTTAGATTCAGCAATAGAAATAATTGGGCCTGGAGAATTTGACCCAAATAATTTAATAACACCTTGATCTTGTTGAGTACTTGTTAAATATTTAGTTCCTAGAAAGATATTATAAGTATTACATTTGCCTTTACTATTTTGAAGCTGAGCAAATAATATATTTGAGACATTATTCATTTGTGGATTAAGTGAAATTATCGGAGAAAGAGCTCCTGAGGTTTTATTAATACCAAATTCACTTACAGTCACATTTGCAGCCTGACTGCCACTTGAATCAGCTCCAACAATATACATATGCTGCTCATTTGAATATACAAATGGGTCTAATGCCATAGTTCCGACATTTAAACTCCATTGATGCACTGCCTCATTAAAATCTAACTCTGTTGAACTTTGTGATACTTGAATATCGGTTTGTCCATTTTTTACATAAACAAAAGATTCACCACTATTCAGTTGGAAAAAAAACAAAACCCCTGAGTTCAAATATAAATTTGGTATAGTTACAATTCGTTTTGTAAAATCAGGAACTCCTTTTGATAAAAATGGGATTTGATAAATTCCAATAGTCGGTTCAGAACCCCAATTATAAGCTGCAGTAAAATATGCATAATCATTTTCCCCTACATTCTTAGGAAATGTTAATGGTTGAAGTTTAGCAACCACCATGTCTCCCGTCTCTTGATCTCTTGACACTAAAGAGTAGCTTTCAAAAACAATCGCATCTAAGACTTTTTTTGAATTTACTGTATTTTCAATATATGCCCCAACCCAAGCCATAGTATGTTCACTATTTGCATAACCTGTAACATATACAAATCTATTCTGATCCACATCACGATAAGTTATATATTCTGCTGTATAACCAGTTTTACCAGGCAATTCCGATAAAACTTCTGTTGGATTCGAATTATCTTCAACTATATTTGATTCAATTCTAAAATTGTGTATAACATATAAGTCTACAGGAGAAGAAAAATAATTATACATTTGATGAACCAGTACATGTAATGATTTATATGATGAATTTGTTGATGGTTGTGTCAAAAAACTACTCTGAGCGACCCCCCCCAATCCTAAATATTGATCATTTGATGGGTTTGAATAAAGTCCTTGGGTATTCACTAAATATTTAGCTATATTATATCCAGTATCACAATAACCTGACCCATGTTGATTGGATAATACATACAAATATACTGAGGCTGGTTCAGAAAGGTTTGGCACTTCGATATTTTTATCAACTTGTGTTTGATTTATATTAAAGTCTGAAGGTATTAATGATGAGCTACAAAGAGGCGGATTATTGTGATTTAAAACAGATGATTTTTGTGCGCTTGCTAAAGAATTGCTACTAGATGGTTGATTTGTTCCTGAATTACATCCAACTAGAAATCCCGCACTTAATCCGATTAATAACATTTTTTTCATTTATAAAATTCCCTAATATATTACAATGTACTTTTCTGAGCCGTAGTTTAATAATTATATCACATATTACATATCTTAATCTAGTTATTTAACTGAAATATGATTTCCATTTAAACACTTATTTTAAAATCTATGATCAAGAACTAATGTTTGTATTGAAGCCCCTGAATAATAAGAAAAATACGGCAGCTTTTCCCAACTAGATTTTTTTGACTTAAACATATAAATACTATTTAAATTTGTTGCCACATAAACATCCTGATTTGCATCAAGCTGCATAGCATTTATTCTACCTTCAACTCCTTTCCCACCAAGTAATTTCCATCTATTTCCCGATTCCATATATACAACACTTGATTCTAGCTTCATGCTTGAATCGTATTCTATTCCCCCAGCATAAACATTATTGCCATTAATTGCTAGGGATTTCACATAACCAATAGATATCGGATTTTTCCCACCAAGTAATTTCCATTTATTTCCTGAATCGATATAAACAACACCAGCTTCTTGATTTTCATCAAAACCACCGGCATAAAGTAAATGATTATGAATTAATATGGAATAAACTTCGCCATTTAATATAACAGCAGATTCATTAACCAAATGCCATCCACGATCTGATTCAACATAAACGACCCCAGAATCACTATTTTCATCATATCCACCAGCATATATATGTCCATCATCCATAGCAAGAGAAGTAACCTCTCCTCGTATGATAGGATTAGAATCTCCAACTAGTGACCAATATCCTCCAGATTCGACATAAACAACCCCAGAATTAGTTGCACGAACAAATCCACCAACATAAACTTTACCATGGTCTACAATAATAGAATTTATTTGCCCATTAGGTATTGCAGCAGAATTTCCAAGCATTTGCCAATTATTACCTAAATTAGTATATATAAAGCCATCTATAGTTCCTGCATATAGTTTGCCGTACTGATCTTTAGATAACGCATTTATTGATCTAGTATTTAATGTATTAATAATCTTTGGATTCCATCTAAAATCAGATAATGACTGAACTGAGCCATTGTCTCCCCCAACGTAAATTTGATTTTCATCAATAGCTATAGAAAAAGCTTGTCCATGTGATATTACTGCAGACTCACCGAGTAAATGCCAATCATTAGCTAATGATTGATAAGCAACACCAACTCTACTATTTCTATCAACTCCAGCTGCATAAAGATTATTATTATTTATCTTAATTGTATAAATTTCCCCATTGGCTATCGGCGCTTTATTATTAAGAAGTTCCCAACCATTACCAGATTCAATATAAACCACCCCTTCATTTGAATTAAAATCCTCCCCCCCTGAATAAATTGTATTTCCATCAACAGCAATAGAATAAATTTCACCTTGAGATAATACAGCACTTCTGCCTACTCGCTCCCAAACTCCATTCCCTGAAGTAACAAAGACCACCCCAGAACCGGAATCTAAATTTCGACCGCCAGCATAAAGATTGTTACCACTAGTTGCCAAACTAAGTATATAACCATGAAATAGTGGCGGATAATTATTAACCAATTTCCATCCATTACCTGATTCCATATATACAACTCCAGAATTAGGTAAAATTGTAGCTCCCGCTGCATATATAATATTGTCTTTAATTGCAATTGAACTAACCGCACCATTCGGAATAGCGACAGATTCGCCAACCAAATGCCAACCTAAACCCGATTCAACATAAACAACACCAGAATTTAAATTCTTACTATAACCTCCAGCATAAATATTCTTGCCATTAATAATAAGGGATACAACTCGACCTCCAGGAATTGCTGGTGAATTCCCTATTTGATACCATATTCCATTAGATGCAGTAAATACATTACCATTTGCTGTACCAATATAAAATACTCCATTTTCAGAGGTAATTACATCAATTGAACCACCATCTGGCAAAAGCTCTGCATTACCTTTCAATATCTCATTATTACTATAAATTAAACCATTACTCGTTCCAAAATATAAATTTGTGGGCGGTATAACTGATAATAGATCACTTGAAGAAGTGTAGCCACTTGCTGATTCAGTAATACTCACAATACCGGATTCATTAAGTGCCGATATGATTAGTTTACAAACACTCTTTAATGAAGATAACACACATGAATTAGTACTAACTGTTGCAATACTCTCATTTGATGAAGCAACATTTACTGTTAAACCCTCAACATTTGCTGATCCAATTAGGCTAATAGTAGCCTCCATTGATTCAGCATATTGCAAATATTGATGATCTAAGTGAATAGATAAATCACCTGGAATAGTAGATGAATTAACCACGATTGGATTTGAAAGAATACCTTGATAACCTGGAGATGATAAACTAATTTTAGAGGTTCCACTTTGAAGTCCAGTAACTATTACTCTACACAAGTTGCTCTCTGAAGATAAAACGCAAACATTTTTATTAAAAGCAACTACACTTTCAGCAGTACTAACTAAATTAACAATTACATTATTAACTTGATTTGAATTAGTGAGTAAAACATCTGCAATAGTTGACTCACCACTTCTTAGATTTGCACTCTCAAGTATTATTGCTAAATTTCCCGCTTCTGATTGAGGGTTTCCGCTTACTGTTACAGTGAATGAATTTAAAACAATTGGACCTCCATTCGTTGGTGTAAATGTGGGAATAACACTATATACACCATCCATAACTTCTGATTCAATGGTTATTTTTATTTGGCAATTAGCAAAAAGTAAATTACCTGCAACTAGCTTACATGTTTTGGGAGATAAAGAAACATTAGGTAGTATCACATCTTTTAAGGTCTGGTGACTCAAATCTTCAATTGCTATGGTTAGAATTCCTGTGTAATTAGGAAGTCCATTACTAATACCAATTATTCCAGTAGCATAGCTACTGATAGTTGATATATTAAAATTTGCCGATGAAACATAAATCGTGGAACCGTTAGGTAAATTACCTAAATTTGTTGTAGATGATGTTGAGCTATTATTACTTATGTTACTACAAGAGATAATGCTATTCAATGTAATTATGAATATAAAAATTATAAATAAATTAGTTTTGTGTAAGTTCACACTATACCTTTCCCACTTCAATTTATCGCCTTACCTTAAATTAACATTTATGGGTTTAGGTATATTAAAAATTTATACTTATTTGCTTATAGTATTACCATTATATCATATTTTGTAAGAGTTTGGGGGAATTTTTGATGGTATTTTTTAAAAGATTTGAATTGAAAGAATTAGAACAGTTTTTAAAAAAGTTGATAAAAAAGCTTTCATATATTGAAAGCTTTTTTATTAAAAAGATATAAATCTTAGTTATTTTTTATGATACTTATCACGACAATCATATGTTGCAACATGTTGCCATTCTCCATCGCCACACTTTTGATATTGGAATAAGTGTGGTTCTTTAGTAGATAATGGATCTACTTCTTTTGAAAAAAATCTAAAGAATGAATTTTTACCTTTTGTTTGTAAAACACATGCTTTCTTTGGATCCTCACGTTTTTCAAATGCTTGTTTATTATGCTCTACCACTCCACGCAATCCAGGAGGCAAATCATTCCAATCACACGCAAATGAACTAATTGAAGCACTAAAAAAAGCACAAGAAATTAAAATTTTATAAGTTAACTTACTCATAAATCACTCCTAAAAATTAATCATTAAATAAAATTACAACTATATAACATAAATTCAGTAACAACTAATTCTATAAAGCACTGTTATATTAATCGAGATTATATCATAGCTAATATACTCCGAACTTAATAATAATATTTAGACCACACGCAGCAAATGTATTCATACAACTACAGAATGAAACTTGTAAAAGTAATAAACATACAAGGTAATAAAATTATCCATCTTTAGGATAATTTTTTGTTTCTAAATAGTAACTTTTTACTATAATTTATTGAGTCAATGTTGGAACATTAACATTACTGTTAGCCCCATTACCAATTTGACCTTCAGTACCTGATCCCCAACAATAAACTTTTCCAGCATTAGAACCATTACTTGCTATGGCACAGCTAAAATAAGGATTGGTTGAAACAACACTACCAAAACTATTTACACCACTTGGCATAATAACAGAGGTTGGAACATTAACATTACTGTTAGCCCCATTACCAATTTGACCTTCAGGTCCATAACCCCAACAATAAACTTTTCCAGCATTAACCCCTGACTCAGCTATAGCACAACTAGAAGCAGAATTATTTGAAACGCTATTAAAACTATTTACGCCACTTGGCATAATAACAGAAGTCGGCACATTAACGTTGCTATCAGATCCGTTACCAATTTGACCACTAGTTCCTCTTCCCCAGCAATAAATTTTTCCAGAATTAACTCCTGAACCAGCTATAGCACAACTAAAGTTAAAACTGCTTGAAAGACTAGCAAAATTGTTTACACCACTTGGCATAGTAACTAAAGTTGGAACATTAACATTACTGTTAGCCCCATTACCAATTTGACCATTAGTGCCTACCCCCCAACAGTAAACTTTCCCAACATTAACACCAGCACCAGCTATAGCACAACTAAAAAGTATGTTCGTTGAAACACTAGTAAAATTGTCTACACCACTTGGCATTGTAACTAAGGTTGGCACATTAACACTGAGATTAGCTCCATTACCAATTTGACCACTATTACCCAGACCCCAACAATAAATTTTTCCGGCATTAATACCAGTGCCCGCTAAAGCGCAGGTAAAAACTGCATTAGTTGAAACACTAGTAAAACTATTTACGCCACTTGGCATAGTAACTGCAGTTGGCACATTAACATTGCTATTAGCTCCATTTCCAATTTGCCCATTAGTACCGCCCCCCCAACACGACATATTATTGGTAGAGTTTTCGTTTAAGCTGCAACTAGAATTGCCATTAGTTGAAATAAATGGGATACTTAAAGTTGTAAAATGTGATTCAGAATAGCCACAAGATAATGTAGAGCCACTTCCCACATTAGTACATGCTGTTGGATTTTGTGGATCCGTAAAATTAGCTAGAACCTCATAACCTAAAGAGTTGTTGTATAAACATTCGCCCAAGGTATATGCCCCATTAGTAAAATTATATTTAAATTGAATTGACTTATAAGTTCCAGCTTGTGCTGATGAAAGTTCATCACTACAACCACCGCTATCAAAGATATCGCACAAATAATAATTTGCTTGATCAGAACGAGTATAAGTTCCTGCTTGAAGTTGAGCTGGAGTTCCGCTGCCAATTACAGTTGTTTTGTAACTTGTATTACATATTGAGTCAGTATAATAAATAACGTGAATTGATTCTAATAAAACTGGAGCAATAACAGTAAAAGAATTTGCATTACCATAAAAAGTAAGATCATTATGTAGATAATTGTTTACACTACTTTTATACTCTAAAGAATTAACGTATTTATCTAAACTTAAACTGCTACTGTTAGTAGTTGAATCTTTTGTAGTCTTAGAGCCACTATCACAAGAACTTATACAAATTAAAATTAAAGATACAAGAATTAGTTTGAATATAAAGTTAAATTTAGCTTCCATATTGCCCCGCATTAGATTCAAGAATTTCTGTAGTTGGACCACCTTTTATTACTTCATTTGAATAAAGCAATTTTATTGAAGGCGGATTATATTGTAATTTAGCAATATTTTTAAATTTCATTTTATTGGTATGCGAATTTAGTAACTGATTAACTTCAAATG
>CALFYC010000005.1 GCA_937952895.1 uncultured Neisseriaceae bacterium | reverse complement strand
ATTCAGAAGATAGCTTTGATGGCATGTCTTTTAGAGAATGAACAGCAATATCTGCTTTATTTTCTAAAAGCGCAACTTCCAACTCTTTAACAAAAAGCCCTTTTCCCCCAATTTGGCTTAATGAACGATCTAAAATAGCATCGCCTCTAGTTGTTACACCAATAATTTCTGTTGTTATTGTTGAGTCTAAATTATGAATTTGGGATGCAACAATTTGAGCCTGAATTAGAGCAAGCTTACTATTTCTTGAAACAATTCGAATGTGCGTCATGTTTATTTATGCCTATTTATCATAACTATTCTAAAGTAGATACTTCATCAATTAAATCAGTAATTTTAGAATCTAAATTTTTATTAGTTTTAGCACCTAGATCTTTTAACTTCATAGCTGATTTTACTATACCGCGCGCCCCAGTCATCTTAGTCATTATATTATTATATTTATCTTGCGAAGATTTAATTGATAGATCAAGCACATTCATTGCATCAAGTATTCCAACTAATTTATCATATAACTCACCCCCTAATTTAGCAATCTCATTTGCATTTTGGGCAGATTTTTCATTACGCCAAATATTTGCCACTGTTTTCATCGTTGCAAGTAGCGTTGATGGGCAAACTAATACTATATTTTTACTCAATGCTTCATCAAATAACCCACGTTCATGTTGAATTGCTAGAGCAAATGCTGATTCTATCGGAATAAACAGTAACACAAAATCTAAACTCTTAATTGTATATAGATTATGATAATTCTTCTCACCTAAAGATTTAATATGATTTTTTATAGATAATAGATGTTTTTTAAGATTACCTACATGATCATCTTCATTAAGAGAAGATAAACATGCTTCATATGCAGTTAAAGACACTTTCGAATCAATAATCAGCACTTTGCCATCAGGTAAATTAATTATCACATCTGGTTGATAACGTTTACCCTCTTCATTAGATACTGAAGATTGAATTACATACTCACGATCTTTAACTAAACCAGACTTTTCTAAAATACTTTCTAACACCATCTCACCCCAATTACCCTGAGTTTTAGAGTCGCCCTTTAATGCTAAGGTAAGATTTTGTGTATCAAGACTCATCTTTTGGTTTAATTGAGTCAATTGCGTAATTTGTTCTTTTAATGAAGCTCGCTCTTTGCCTTCAACAATATATGCTTCCGTTACTTTCTTTTCAAAATCTTTAATTTTTTCATTTAGTGGGTTTAAGATACTCGTAATATTTTGTTGATTTTGCTCTGTAAATTTATTGGATTTTTCTTCAAAAATTTTATTAGCTAAATTTTCAAACTCTAATTTAAATTGCTCTTTAATCTTAGTAATTTCAAGATTTTTCTCATCTTGTTGATAAATTAAATTGTTAAGATCACTCTTAGTTTTAGTTAATTGAGTAGTTAATTCAAGAATTAAATCAGTCTTTTGATGAACCTCATCAGTTAAATTTTGATTAGAATTTTTCAAAAATCTTTTTTCACTACTCGTAACCCAAAAGATTATTAATGAAGTAAATACTCCACCTAATATAAAACTAATAATATAACTAATTTGCACGTTTTAAACCTCAACGAACTTATAGCTTAGTTTTCAATCTGCCAATTTGATTGTACATTATATAAACTTGCATAAGTTCCACCTTTTGATAACAATTCATCATGAACGCCAGTTTCAACAATACACCCACGCTCCATCACAACAATTTTACTTGCATGACGAACGGTTGATAGTCTATGCGCAATAACAATTGTAGTACGATTTTTCATAAGTCTATCTAGTGCTTCTTGTACTAGTTTTTCTGATTGATTATCTAAAGCACTAGTTGCTTCATCTAAGATTAAAATTGGCGCATTTTTTAATAATGCTCGAGCAATTGCTAATCGTTGTTTCTGACCACCAGATAAACGTGTTCCATTCTCCCCAATCATGGTATCAAAACCCTGTGGTAATTCTTCAATGAATTCTAAAGCATTGGCTAGATTTGCTGCCTGTATAACATCTTCAAGATTATATTTTGCTCCATTCGTTCCATATGCAATATTATTGAAAACCGTATCATTAAATAACACTACATCTTGACTAACTAAAGCAATATTGTCTCTTAATGAAACCAACTTAATATCTTGTATATTATTCCCATCAATTAAAATTTCGCCTTTATTCACATTATAAAATCGAGGAATCATATTTGCTAAGGTAGTTTTCCCACTTCCAGAACTTCCAACTAATGCAACAGTTTGCCCAACATTTATATCCAAAGTAATATTATCTAAAACATTGTTTTCTGAAGATGGGTATTTAAAAATTACATTTTTAAACTGAATTGATTGTTTAACACCATTTAATTCACTTGTTCCAACATCAATCTCTTCTGAATTATCCAAAAAGCCAAACACAGATTCTGCTGCAGTTAAACCTTTTTGTAATGATTGTGTAACACTCGTAATTCTTTTCATTGGTGCAAAAATCATAATCATTGCCGTTATAAATGAGACAAAATCACCAGCTGTAAAATTGTTTTGTTTTGATCTGGATGCTGCAAAATATAAAATCATTGCTAAAGCACAAGAAACTAAGAATTGACTTAAGCCAGAATTTAATGAAGATGTTGCCGCTTGCTTAACATTATTACCTTTAATTGCATTAACACTGGTCCCAAAACGTGAATTTTCATAATTTTGCCCACCAAATAGTTTAACTACTTTCTGCCCTTGAACAGCTTCAGTAATAATTTGTGTCATTTCACCATATTGCAATTGATTATGATGGCTAAGCTTGCGCAATTTATAAGCAAGAAATCTTACTAAAACCAAAACAAAAGGTAAAGTAAAAAAACAAAATAGAGTTAAATGCCAATCTGTATAGAATAATAAGCCTAATAATCCAATAATCGTAATTCCATCTTTAAAAGTAACCGTAATGACATTAAAGCCAGCTTCTGTGATTTGAGTTACATCAAATACAATGCGCGATAAAATTCGCCCAGAGTTATTATCATCGTAATATTGAACCGGCAATTTCAATAATCGATCAAACATCATATTACGCATCTTTTCAACAATTGAACCAGATAGCCAATTTGTTGTATATTCATTAACATATGATGCCGTTCCACGCACTAAAAATATTGCAACTACTGCAAGTGGCGTTAAGATAATTGCTGTTTTATTTTGATCAATAAAACCCTTATCAATAAGTGGCTTCATCATTCTTGCAAAAGCGGGTTCGGTAGCTGCAGATATAGCCATTGCTGCAATGGAAATTAGAAATTTTTTCCAATAAACTGACATATAGCTCCATAAGCGTTTATATAGCTTAAACGAATCTGAAACATTAATCTTTGACATAAGTATAATTCCTAGTAATTTTTATTATTAATTTGACAATTTGTAATTAAAATATTGACTAATTCTGTAATATGAAAATTTTCATCAACAACTAAACCATTAACATACAAGAATGTTATAATATGGCTTTATACAGGACTAGAATTGTATCATAAATTAACTAAACCAATTTTAGCACCTGAATCTAAATCAAATAAATTACCCTTTTTGATTAACTCAAATGGTAATTATTAAATTTTAAACTATATTTTATTAAATTAATTGGTATGAATAAATCGACATTATTTACAGAATATTGTGCTGAGCATAAGATCAACCCAATTAAAAACAATCACTTGTTTCAAAAAAAAGCGTCCTTTAAAACAATTAGGGTAAAAAATTATGTAACTAACTTAAAAATAAATTCTGATATATCATATACTAGCTATTCTGAAAGCTTTAGTGAATTTTGTAATGATGGGCAATTTAAAATCATAAAAGATTTACGTAATAATAAATATCGGATTCTTGCAACCTTGGATTTACACAACCATACTCAAACTGAAGCAGTTAAGCGTTTAGATCAATTTATTGATAATCATACAACAGTTGGCAACACCTGTTTAAAAGTAATTCATGGGAAAGGCCTTAATTCAAACGAAAATAAACCAGTTTTAAAGCATACTGTTAGACGAATTCTGGAACATCACCCATTACTACTAGCATATTCTGGCGGTAATAGCAATCAAGGTGGTGATGGTATCACTTTAGTTAAATTTAAACATAAATAGATTTTTTAATCAAAGGAAAATAATGCATAAAAATATTTTAATTATTGGTACTCAATGGGGTGACGAAGGTAAAGGTAAAATTGTTGATTGGATGACTGAAACAGCTAGTGCTGTAGTTAGATTTCAAGGTGGACATAATGCAGGACACACATTAGTAATTGATGGAAAAAAAACAGTGCTTCATTTATTACCTTCTGGTATTTTACATAAAAATGTGCAATGTTTAATCGGTAATGGTGTAGTTGTATCACCTCAAGCATTAATTAAAGAAATTACAGATCTTGAAAGTTTTGGAGTAGATGTTAGATCACATTTAAACATTTCTGAAGCATGCCCTCTAGTTCTACCATATCATGCTGCAATGGATCTTGCGCGCGAATCTGGCAATAATAAAATCGGCACAACTGGTCGTGGTATTGGCCCTACTTATGAGGATAAAGTTGCACGTCGAGCAATTCGTATTCAAGATTTATTTGCTCCAGATATTTTTAAAACTAAACTTGAAGCTAACTTAGATTACTATAATTTTCTCTTAAAAAATTATTATAACGTTGAAGAAGTCAGTTTTAATCAAGTGCTTGAATCAACATTATCATACGCAGATCAAATCAAACCTCTAGTCTCTGATGTCTCACGTAAGCTATTTAATTTACGCACCGAAGGTAAAAAGGTGATTTTTGAAGGCGCACAAGGAACATTACTTGATGTAGATTTAGGCACTTACCCTTATGTAACATCCTCTAATTGTGTTGCCGGAGCTGCAGCAACTGGTAGTGGGATTAGCCCAAAAATGATTGATTATGTGATTGGTATTGTAAAAGCCTATACCACCCGTGTTGGTTCGGGCCCATTCCCAACAGAACTTACCGATGAAATTGGCTCAGGATTAGCTAAACGTGGTAATGAATTTGGTTCAACAACAGGTAGAGCTCGCAGATGTGGTTGGTTTGATGCCGCAGCATTGAAACGTGCAGTACAAATTAATGGAGTTGATGGTCTATGCGTTACTAAGCTTGATGTAATGGATGGTATTGAAGAAATTAAAATCTGTATTGGGTATAAAATGAATGGCAAAGAATATGATATTTTACCATTTGGCGCTGATTTAGTTGTTGAATGCGAACCAATTTATGAAACGGTTCCTGGCTGGACTGACTCTACTGCAGGGATTACGGAATATGATAAGCTACCTACAAATGCAATTAAATATTTAAAACAAATTGAAAGCATTGTTGGCACCAAAATTGATATTATTTCAACAGGTCCAGACCGTAGAGAAACTATACTACTTAATAATAAATTTTTTAATTAATTAGTTTTAATGCAATCATTATTAGATAATATTAATATTATTTTATGTAATACCTCTCATCATGGGAACATAGGATCTGCTGCACGAGCAATGAAGACTATGGATTTATATAATTTAATTTTAGTAAATCCAGTTTCAATCCCAGATGATCATTCGATTGCATTAGCAAGTAATGCTGCAGATGTGGTTAAAAATGCTAAAATTTTGACCAGCCTTAATGAAGCACTGTATGAGTCAACCCTTATAATCGGAATGACTTCACGTAAGCGCGAATTTGCTCATAAAATTCAAACCCCAAAAGAAATTGCACCTGAAATTATAGAGCAGATTCACAATAAGAATAAGATTGCGATCGTCTTTGGTAGTGAAAAAAGTGGTTTAACAATTGAACAAATCGAAAAATGTAATCGTATCGTTACCATCCCAGGAAACCCTGAATATTTTTCATTAAACCTTGCTCAAGCTGTTCAGATCATGTGTTATGAGATATACTCTAACTATAAACCTTCATTAACACATTTGATGTCAATTAAACAGAATGCCACATTTGATGATAATCAAGGAATCTTAAACCATATTGATCAAATTTTAGTAAATACTAATTTTTATAACAATAAAAATAAAGAACGCACACTTAGGCGAATTCAATACATAATTAACAAATCAGATTTAGAACGTGAAGAAGTAGATTTAATCCGTGGAATATTAAAACATCTTGAAAATACAAATTATTCAAAGCATAAAATAAGTTAAAATACATATGTATCTAATAAATCAAAAACTTGCAGGTAATATAATTGTATTTAGTTCAGTAATTTGTTTAGCTATTGCAACAGTACTGACACATCAAATTTTAAAAGATATTAATCCTATAGTTTTTGCTTTTTATTGCTTTATATCTGTAATAATTATAGACATCTTTATTAAATTTATATTCTTACCGAATAAAAATGATTTTATATATAAGAAAGATAATCTAAAACATATTTTTTTATTAAATTTATTTACAGCAATTGATTGGGTATTTTATATTGTAACCTTGAAATTTCTAGGACCATCTTTTACAAATGCTTTAGTGTTTGGAATTTCACCAATTGCATCTTTAATTCTTTCTCAAAAATTCGATAAAACACATTTTGGATACTCGTTATTAATTTTAATAATACTTATTTTAATGGCAATCCATCACATTAATTATCATACCAATCATATAAAATTTTTATTAGGTGTCTTTTTTGCTTTAATTTCTGGTCTTGCAATAGGATGCACCGCTATTTCAATTAAAGCCTTAAGTAATCAATGTGTGGATATTATTAACGTTATTACAACTCGTTATATTATTGCTCTAATCACATCATTAAGTATTGCATTAATTAGCCATACAGATCTAACAATTAACGTTATAAATTTATTTAAAATTTTTACTATAAGTGTTCTGTTTATTTTGCTACCATCTTTTTTTGTTCAAAAAGGTGCAAAATATATATCAGCATTTAATCTATCTGCGATAGGCGCATCAACTCCAGCTTTTACATATATGTTTTTTATTATAGTTAATAAATCGTATTCAATTCCACAATTAGTATACATTTTTATTCTTTGGGTAGTTTTATTAAAATTGACGGCTCAAAAAGATTATTTAGATTATTAAATTTTGAAGTCAATTCCAACAACTGAACCATAGTTAGCAATTTTAAGAAAATCAATAGTTAACGTCACAATCCCACAAACATACTGCATGACCTTCTTTTATACTCCGCAAATTGTAAATTGAAGTGCGACAAAATTTTCTCTGAATAAAAGTTGTTAATAAATTGAATTATGAATAATTTGATTTAGATAACCAGCAACCGTAGTGTGCTATTACTTAAAAAGCATAAAAGGTGAAATGTTCGTTTATAATCCATGTGAACTACTACTTGGAGAATAAATATGTACAAACATCTCACCCAGAACGAAAGATACTACATTTGGCATAGAAGTGCAAATATGTTTGAAAGCGTATCGCAAATAGCGCATGATTTAAAGCGACATAGATCGACAATATATAAAGAATTAAAGCGTAATAAAGATAGTGCTGGTTAGTATGGATCAGATACGGCGCATTTAAAATCTGAATCACGAAGAGCTCATGCAAAAGCTGGTAAAAAATTTGCTCAATTTACCCCTAAAGCAATAAGCTATATAATGAATGGTCTGAGTAAGACTTGGTCACCTGAACAAATTAGTGGCCGCATGAAAAAGAAGCTTAAAATATCAATTAGTCATAAAACAATTTATCAATATATATGGCAAGATAAGCTATGTGGTGGAGAAATTTATAAAAAACTTACACATAGAGGAAAGCGATATAAATATGGTAATTCAGATAAAGTAAAAATACCAAATCGTGTTGATATATCAAAGCGTCCCAAAATTGTTGAACGTAAAGCACGAATTGGTGACTTTGAAGGTGATACAATAGTAAGAGTTAGAGGCGGCAGCAAAAATTGTTTACTTACTTTAATTGATAGAAAGAGTAAATTTAGTTTAATAAAAAGAACTTTGGATAAGTCGGCTAAGAGTATCCAAATTGCTATGGAAAATATTTATGATGGAACAACAGTTCCATTTAAAACTATTACTTATGATAATGGAACAGAGTTTAGTTATCATGAAGCAATAGCTGAAAGTATTGGTTGTGAAATATTCTTTGCCAGGCCTTATAAGTCATGTGACAGAGATTTAAATGAACATACTAATGGGCTGATAAGAAGGTTCTTTCCTAAAAAAACTGATTTCTCTAAAGTAACAGATAGGCAAATTGAAGAAGTACAGACTTTACTTAATGATCGCCCAAGAAAATCTCTTGGATATTTAACCCCTAATGAGGTTATGAACAAATATTTACATCGAATATATGCGAATAGGCACTAGGCTGTCGCACTTCAGAGGAAAATGGGCGCTCAGAGTCCAGACATGCTATTGCATTTTTTGCCATACTTATGTTATAGTCCATTGTAGGGTTACTGCAATAAAAGTGCTATTTTTAATGTTTTAATCTTGTTCAAATATATATAACTGTTGCAGTATTTTTATATTGAATGAATTAGCAATATAATATACATCCATTATAAAAATAATAGTTTATATTATTGGAGTCACTATTATAAAAACTAAACTTAACTTTATCATGTATATGCGATTGCTGTCTAATCCAAAACATGCCACTCTTTCATTATTTGGTCTGTTGATTAGATTTCCAATAGCAATGCGATCCATTAGTTGTATGATGCTGATTTCAGCAACCATGAAATCTCTATGGGCTGCTGGCACTGTTTCTGGAACATTAATGATTGTGCAAGCTACAGCTAGCCCTGCACTAGGTAAATTAGCAGATCGATTTGGTCAGCAAAAAACTCTTGTAGTTACATGTATTGGGCATGTAATTACAATGATGGCACTTATATATATGATACTATCCAATGCTCCTTTTATAGCTATTATGATTATGGCTATTTGCATTGGTCTCTCATCGGTACCTGTTGATAGTTTTATTCGTACACGTTGGGCTTCGATGGTTGCTGATGGTGCTTTAAAAACTGCGTATGCATTAGAAACTGTTCTTGATGAAGTTGTTTTCTTGCTAGGTCCTTTAATCGCAGTTAGTATATCTACAGGATGGCACCGAGCATCTGGTTTAGTTTTATGCACCATCCTCACCTGTAGTGGTTCCATAGCTCTAGCTATGCATCGTTGTTCTGAACCACCTCTTACTCCAGAAGCAAAAAAAAATAATAATAGTGCGATCGGTATGAGTTGGGTACGAGTGCTAATGATTATTTATCTGGCTTTAGGAATATTCCTTGGTTCTATTGATGTTATGATGATCACATTTGCCAAAGAAATTGCTAAACCTACGTTAGCAGGTTTCTTGTTATCTACTTGTGCTGTAGGTAGTCTTGTGGGAGGAATATGTTATGGTGCAATTAATTGGTCTGTGTCTCAACCAAAAATGCTGCTTATAATTACAATTGCGTTTTATGGTGGCACTATTCCACTTATGTTTACTGGTAAATATAGTCCTACGATTATGGCAGTTTCGGCT
The DNA here is from genome assembly GCA_937952895.1 of uncultured Neisseriaceae bacterium. Taxonomy (GTDB): domain Bacteria; phylum Pseudomonadota; class Gammaproteobacteria; order Burkholderiales; family UBA11063; genus Aquella. Next base: position 8,478 of record CALFYC010000005.1, on the reverse strand, counting down.
TTCATTGCGGGTTTATCGGTAGCTCCATTATTAACTGCTTGTAGCAACTTATTAGAAGCATTAACACCTAAAAATTGTTTATCTGAAGGTTTTTCTTGGCTTTCAAGTGCCGGTTGGATGGGGTTTGCTTTAGGGGTGTCCATAAGTGGAAAGCTTTCTGACAAAGGTAGTGTTGAAAGTGTAGCGTGTGTAACTATGGGGGCAGGTATACTAGCATTGTTAGTTGGTTTATTTAGCCAGGGTTACTTATTAAAAAAGCAAGATCAAACGTTAATATTTTAACGCTAACGTGATATTATTAAAATAGGAGTTTGTAAACTTGAAAGAATTAACTAATAGTGGTGATGTTCCACGTATTACTTTTAAGGATTTTATTGCTTTTGGTGTAGAAGCTATTTTTAGATCTGATGTTCCTGTAATTATCACTGATATACCTTTAGAAAGAGATATTTGTACGATCGATTTAATATCGCAACGCTTAGGAGATGATAGTGTTACCATATTCGATGAAGCAAGTAATAAGGAAAATAAGGAACGATGGAATACAACAAAAACCCTGCTTCGTGATTTTCTTGGGAATAAAGAATACCAAAATGATAAGAATAAATGGTACCGTGTGGTCTCTAATCTTATGCATAAAAAGAGTGCTGTAAATGATATTCTTGGTTTTGATGCTTTTTCTCTTTTAGTCTCTAAACGAAATTTAGATGCAGCTAACTTATGGATTAGTTACCACGGTGTATTTACACAAAGTCACTTTGATGAGTTGGAAAACTTTAATATCTCGCTACAAGGTAGAAAAAGATTTATACTTTTTCCTCCAGGTTGTCGCGATTACTATCCTCGACCTCTTTTAAAAGGGTTTGGAGATAAATCAAAAGTATTTGATTTTGCTAATATTGATCCACAACGTTTTCCTAGATTGATAGCAAAACTTCCGCAGAAACGAGATATTATTTTAAAGTCTGGTGAGATGTTATATATACCACTTGGGTGGTGGCATCAAGCAGAATCCCTAGATGACTTAAATATAAATATTAATTTTTGGCTATGGGACTTAAAGATTCTGAGAAGACCATATGTTTTATGTTCTGCACTTTATACAGCTGCTTATCGTAAGTTAAAAGGCATTTATAACTACCAACCAGAAACAACAAATTAAGAAAGTAATCTAATGAGTAATCTTAAGAGTATTATACCAAGTAATAAATTTCGTAATAATAATAAGGCTATTGGTATTGGGAATGTTTTCTGGGATATGTCAGAACAAAACGGACTTGCAAGAATTATAGCTGACCTTGATAATGGGATATTATCGACTAAGAGTAGGCATAAGTTTATTAATTTTAGCTGTTGTTCTTATCTTGATTTAGATTCGCACAGCAAGATTATTCAGGGAGCTATAGATGCTATAAGACGTTATGGGGTTTTGGATCATTGTATTACTAGAAGTCGAGTGCAGCTTCCAATCATTAGTGAGCTAGAAGAGTCTTTGGGGGAATTATTTAATGCCCATGTACTAAGTGGCATCTCAGCTAGTAGCCTTAGCGGTGGTATACTTCCTATAATAGCATCAGGACATTTAGGTAATGGCATTAGGCCATTAATGATCTTTGATAAGCAAGCACATGTATCTTTAGCAGCAACTAAATCAGCCTGTGCTGATGAATCAGAAGTTGTCACATGTAGTTATCATGATTTGAACTTCATTGAAGACTGCTGCAAGCAATATGAGCGGGTATGTTATGTGGTTGATGGTAGCGATAGCCTAGGTGGATATGCACCAGTGAAGGAACTAGCTGAGCTACAAAATAAATATGGGTTAATAGTTTTTTATGATGATTCGCATTCTATTTCCGCTTATGGTAAACGTGGTATAGGCTATGTTAGGTCTCATATTCCTGCATTAGATGAAAATACTATTATGGTGGTTACACTCAATAAAGCTTTTGGAACCAGTGGAGCTGCAATATTGCTAAATGGATACTCACAACATATATTTCGCCTAGTTGAAAGATTTGGTGGGGCGATTAATTATTCACAACCCATGAACACAGCAGCTTTGGGTGCTAGTTTAGCTTCAGCTGAAATTCATCGAACTGAGGAATTGACACACTTGCAGAAAAAATTATACAATAATATAGCATTATTTGACTCACTGATTTCCACTAAACAAAGTGGTAGCACATATCCAATTCGCTTAGTACCAGTTAGTGATGAAATGGTTATCAAAGCTGGCCGACAAGTTATAGAAGCTGGTTTTTATGTATCACCAGTATTTTTTCCTATTGTTGCCAAAGGTACTGCAGGTTTAAGAGTAATGATGCGAGCTGGACAAACAGAAGAACAAATTCGCAGTTTATGTAATGTAATATCTAACATAAGGAAATTCAATGATTGATATAGTAAGGGCGATCCCACGTAGTATTTTGTATACTCCAGCTATATCGCTTGAGCGAATTACTAAAGCTTTATTATACGATGCAGACGTACATCTGATGGATTTAGAAGACTCTGTTCCAATACAAAATAAAGCAGAAGCAAGAAACATTTGCCGTATAGCCCTTGATAAAGCAAAGTCTTCTTTAAATATTGCGGTGAGGATCAATGCGCTTGGGACGATTGATGCTTTACATGACTTGATAATGCTAACTGCAGTTCAGGCTACTCCTGGGTATATAGTTATGACGATGGTCAAATCTCCTGCTGAGGTGCTCATTCTGCGTGAAATATTTGCTACTGCTAGTAAACAACCCGAGATTTATTTAACTATAGAAACAGTTGAAGCAATTACTAATATTGATGAATTAGCTGCTGTAGCAGATGGTTTTATTTTTGGTTCTGCAGACTTAGCTGCTACGCTTGGTATTAAAATCACTTGGAGTGGAATGTTAGCTGCTCGTCAGGCTATGGTGTTAGCAAGTGCCAGATATGGTATTGGATGTATTGATACTGCTAACTATCAGCTTTCTGATCCCGAAATTCTAGTTAACGAAATTCAAGCGGTTAAAGATTTGGGGTTCAATGGTAAAGCTACCGTTCATCCTCGTGAACTCAAATTCATTAATTCCGCTATGAGGCCTAATGAAAAAGAGTTATTGATTGCGGGTCAAATTCTCGATGCCGTAAATTCTGCCCATGGTGGCATCGCAATGCTAGATGGACACATGCTAGGTCCACCTTTTGCGCGTATGTCCAAGAACACAATAAATTTAGCTCAAGCATGGAATTCTCGTTTCAATAGGAGTGGCTAATGACTTTATCTGTTGCAATAATTGGTTCAGGCGTCATAGGCATGGACTTGCTGAATAAAATCTCTCGCTCTCCTCTACTTAATTGTAGTTTACTGGTTGGACGTAATAAAGAATCTATCGGCTTAAAAGTTGCAGCTAATCTTGGCATAAAAACTGATATTGATGGGATAGATGCAATTTTAGCATCACCCAAACCATTCGATGTGGTATTTGATGCCACTAATGCCCCATCTCATGCCAAACATTGCGAATTATTGCGTCCGCTGGACACTTTATTGATAGATCTAACGCCCAGTCATTTGGGGAAAATGATAGTACCTACGGTAACAGGTAGTGATGTAATAAATGAGCGTAATGTCAGCCTAATAAGCTGTGGTGGACAAGCATCAATACCAATATTACATGCACTTAGTCGTAATTTTCAGATTAATGATATAGAGGTTGTATCAACAGTAGCCAGCAAAAGTGTAGGAAGAGCCACTAGAATTAACATTGATGAGTATGTAGAAACCACCCAATTAGCGCTAAGATACTTTACCGGAGTAGAAAATATCAAAGCTATACTTAATATTAGTCCAGCTGATCCGGCCATAATATTTAGGGTTACTATTTTTGCCAGTATTGTTGGTGCAAATATTGAACAAGTGACCTCTATCACCAATCAAGCAGTTGAATCAGTAAGAAGTTTTTCTTCAGGGTATTCTCTTAAAGGGGTTAAAATGAGTGAAGAGAGAGTTTCAATATTTTTAGATGTAGTTGCTAATAGCGATGTACTACCACCATATGCAGGTAACCTTGATATAATTAATTCTGCAGCCATCTTAGTTGCTGAACAATATGCAAACTATAAGAAAAAAAAGTCGGAGTATAAATGACTATCATAATTAACGACTCTACTATGCGTGATGGTCAGCACGCGGTGAAACATCAGCTAACAGTTAGTCAGCTTCGAAATTATGCAACAGCTGTAGATAAAACAGGACTGTCAATTATTGAAGTTGGTCATGGTAATGGGCTTGGCGCCTCTTCATATCAGGTTGGACGTGCTGCATTAAGTGACGAAATAATGATGCAGACTGTGCGTGATTGTTTACAAAATAGTAAAATGAGCATATTTATGCTCCCTGGCTGGGGAACTATATCTGACTTAAAAAAAGCTTTATCATGTGGTGTTGACATAGTGAGAATAGGCACACACTGCACTGAAGCATCTGTTGCTGAACAACATTTGGGATGGCTACGTGAAAATAATGTTGAAGCACACGCTGTACTAATGATGAGTCATATGGCACTCCCAAATCAGTTAGCAAAACAGACTGAATTATTGGTGAGTTATGGAGCTCAGGCTGTTGGCATTCTAGACTCTGCTGGCAATCTTTTGCCACATGAGGTTGCTACAAGAATTGCAGCAATACGATCGCGCGTAAATGTACCATTAATTTTTCATGCTCACAATAATTTGGGTATGGCCGTAGCCAACTCAATAGCAGCTGTTCAGGCTGGAGCTACTGTAATAGATGGATGTGCTCGAGGATTTGGTGCAGGAGCTGGTAATACGCAACTCGAAGTTCTTATTCCAGTACTAGAACGTTTGGGTTTTAAAACTGGAATAAATCTTTATAATTTGCTTGATGCTGCCGATATTGCTGAACGCGAACTAATAGATACAATCCCTACAATTGATTCCGTCAGTATTGTAAGTGGGTTAGCTGGTGTGTTTTCTGGTTTCAAAACACAAGTTTTGAAACACTCTATTAATGAAGGGATAGACCCACGAGATGTGTTTTTTGAATTGGGCAGACGGCAAGCTATTGCTGGGCAAGAAGATCTTATTATTGAGGTTGTGACTGAGTTAAAGAAGTCTTTATCATGAATATTAAAATTATAAATGATGTTGATATGTCTGGAAATTTACATCTTCAGCAGGTTATGAAAGCAATGAATGATGTATTTCAAGATTTGTATCTGGACCGAGAGAAATCTCCACCACGTACGATAATACAGTATGGATCTTCCGAAATGTTAGTTAGCCCTGCGGCTTGGATAAGACATTGTGTGGCTAGTGTCAAAATTACTACTATCACACCAGATAATTCGAAACTCGGACTTCCGTTGATACATGGAGTTGTTGTACTAACTGATACAAAGACAGGACAAATAATGGCACTGTTGAATGGGGCAAGTTTAACAGCTTTGCGAACTGCTGCTGTTGCGGGACTTGCAACTAATTTATGTGCTTCTTTACATGCGGGAGATCTTGCCATACTGGGTGCAGGAGTTCAAGCAAGGAGCACCTTATTATCTATGCTCATGGTGCGCCAGATTAGTCGGGTACGAATATTTTCTCGTTCTCCGGCGAGAACTGATATTTTTGCAAATTGGGCTCGAACAGTTACAATAGCTGAAGTTATTATTTGTAGTAACGTTTTTGAAGCAATTCAAGGGGCTGATATAATCTGTACTACAACTTCAACCAACGATACTGTAGCTTTGATTAAGAGTGAATGGGTAGCAAGTGGAGCACACGTAAATATTATTGGCGGCACTCATGAAGAAGCTATTGAAGTTGACCCTAGTTTGTTGAAAAGTGCATTTGTTGTGGTAGAGACTACTTATGCTGCTCAAAATGAGGCTGGAGAGATTAGAGCAGCTCTCAAGCACCAATATATAAACACAGAAGACATTAATGAGCTAGGAGCGCTAGCTTCTGGTAAAATCATGAAGAATAAAGGTCAGACAACTGTATTTCGCAGTGTAGGCTTAGCTATTGAAGACACAGCAGCTGCATTTGCAATATATCAACTTAAGAAAGAAATATGATGTTAAAAAAAATTGGCGAAAATGAATATGTTGAAGAACATGGTGGAGACTATGAAGACTTTAAGATTGGAATGACAATTAGGCACTGGCCAGGTCGAACTATATCAGAAGCTGATAACACCTGGCTTACTTTGCTGACAATGAATCAGCACCCATTACACTTTGATCAGGCATACGGCAACACAACTGAATTTAGACAAATTTTAGTAAATAGCAGCATTACTCTAGCTATAGTTAGTGGAATGACGGTGCAGGCTCTTTCTGCAAGAGCAGTAGCCAACTTAGGGTGGGAAAAGGTTAGGTTAAAATCCCCTCTATTTGTCGGTGATACTATCTACGCAATCAGCAAGATTTTAACCAAGCGCCCTTCTAAATCTCAAACAAATAAAGGCATTATTACAGTAGAAACTATAGGTGTTAAATCTACAGGAGAAACTGTTATTATATTTGAAAGATCTTTTATGGTTTTACGGAGAGATTATATAGTTTAATTGTTTGATATTTTATTACTCATATTTAAAATTTACTGCATAACATCACTAAAAAATGTCTTAGCTATTTCTATTCTAATGAGTTTATGAACAAACATTTACACCGAATATACTTTAACAGGCACTAGCTTGTCGCACTTCAGAGGAAAATGGGCGAAATTTAAATTAAAAATATTTAGGCATATGCTATACTCTATGATAGGATATGGTGGTATTAAAAGTTAATTGGAATAAAATCAATTATTATATATATTCATATTAAATTTACATGTATAACTTAAATCTTAATGTACAAATTTAGACCTTAATTAAAATTTTATAGCGCTTTTAGAATAATTAATAATGAATCAACAAAATCATGGGAACATTTCTATCTTTGCTTCGGTAATTTGTTTAGCACTTGCAACAGTATTTACACATCAAATTTTAAAAAATATTAGCCCTATTGTTTTTGCATTTTACTGCTTTTTATTTGTGACAACAATAACAGCAATTATAAAATTTATATTCTTTCCAAAATTAAATAATTTCCTTAAAAATAGAAAGAGTCTTAAGCATATTGGGCTCCTAAATATTTACACAGCAATTGATTGGGTTTCATACCTTGCAGCTTTAAAATACATAGATCCATCTTTTACCAATGCTTTAGTTTTTGGTATATCGCCCATTGCTTCCTTGTCGATTTCTCGAACATTTAATAAATTACGGATTATTTATTCAATTCTTATTTTAATAATTTTAACTCTAATAGCTTGCCATTATATTACCTACCTAAAAGTGAATCATATTCATTTATTAATAGGTATATTTTTTGCACTCATCTCAGGAATAGCGGTTGGTGGGACTACTATTTCAATAAAAATACTTAGTGATCAAAATATGAGTATAGTCAATGTCATCACAACTCGCTATATTTTTACCTTAATTGCATCACTTAATATTGCTTCCATTAGCAAAATATCTCTATCAATTAGCTTAATTGATTTCTTAAAAATTCTCAGTATAAGTATACTTTTTGTTTTGCTACCCTCATATTTAGTGCAAAAAGGAGCAAAATACATTTCAGCATTTAATTCTGCTGCAATAGGAGCATCAACCCCAGCTTTTACTTATTTATTTTTTATTGTAATTAATCACTCCTATAGCATAGTACAGCTAATATACATAATTATTTTATGGATAGTCATTATAAGATTAACCATACAGAAAAATAATTACTCGGCAATGTAAGCAATAAAGATTATTTATCGGGTTTAATATCCAATTTAATTACAAAAATTATTGCTAGACTAAAATGAAGTTGATATTGTTTTAAGCTAGGTTTATTATCGTAAAATCAACGATTTACTTTTAATTAGCAATTAATTTTTTTGATCAATATTTTAAATGTTCTTACCTTTTAACTTTTAAACCATTTTTAATTGACACAATTAGTCGCTGCAGCTGGCTTCCAGATAAATATTTCCCACTTAGATAACTGTAAACACAAAATTTTTAAATTATTTTTATACATTAAAACACCAATTTGGTTTAAGGAAAATTATTTAAAGCCGAATCTATCTTGATTTTAGGTTTCTTAGATAAAAATTGATAACCAAGTAAAGTAGAGAGTATATGCTCAATAAAATTGAATATACTTCTATGTCTGGAGTGAGATAGGGTTAGTTTATTTTTTAGAATATTAAATATAGATTCAATAATCGAGCGCTTTTTGTGTAAAATAATATCGAGGAAATTAACTGGCATAAGTCGAGCCTTCATGTTTTTCTTAGGTTTTGTAATCAATGTAATTCGCATATCATGAAGTTTCCGTGCAAGCTTAATGACATGCTGTATTGGAAAAGCAAAATAATATTGTTAAGCTTCTTGGAATTAGTTCTATAAACCTATTATAGTTTGATAATTGTTTGAAA
>CALFYC010000004.1 GCA_937952895.1 uncultured Neisseriaceae bacterium | reverse complement strand
AAGAATCTGAATTTAGATTCAATTTTAGAAATGATAATCTGTATGGTATAATTCTAAAAATTATTCGTAATAATCCTCTGTTCTAGTCTAGACCCTATTTTTATTAGGGTTTTTTTAATGGATTCCCTTAAAGTACGCCGATTTAAATCAATTCGTCAGAAGTGTATTACAAACCGCCATCGTGCCCTATTCTCTGTATCATCGGAACATTTATTAAACGAGATGCAAACAAAAAACCTCCTAGGTTAAACAGAATATGTACAATATTAATCCCACCCGTAAACAATACGTGAACAATGTTAGTGTCGATATTAAAATAGCAAACTTATAATAAAAAATGTCCAGTTTTTTAATAAAAAAACGTGACAAATTTGGAGGAATACAAATGAAAAATGATGAAGTATTATTAACAAATTACCCTTATATTTTGAAACTAATTAACATTGGAGTTTCAATCAAAAAAATAGTTTATTAGTTAGAAAAGTTTTTTGATATAAAAGTTACATATAGAGAGTTACTCTATTTAATTGAGCGTGTAAGGACTGGAAAGATACACCCAGAATATAACAATATTATTGTTATTAATGGTTTGAAGGATGCTTGGGATAAAAAATTAACTGATTACTGTGTTGATTTTAAGGGATTATTAATAACTTATAAAGATTTGGCTCATTTAACGGTAGTGTCTCATTTTGAATGATAATCATTTGATAATAGAATATAGATTTCTGAAATTGAGACACAACCAAAAATTGATAAAATATCTTTTGTGAGCCCAACTTAGGTTAAAATGCTAGGTGCCAAAAATATTATTAATTGACAAAGGTAAATTGCTAATAGGTTTTGCACTATGGTCTCAGAGCTTATATAGAATATTTATAATCTTTTAGTTATTGAAGGGCAAAAAATGAACAAAATTATTATAAAATTAATTACAGTTTCAGCACTTCTAATTACAATCTCGGGATGTAATTCAGGTAGTTCCAGTCAATCCAGTCAAAGTCTAAGTCTTACTGCAGTTAGTGGGCCATCTGGTTCAGCTCCAGCACAAAATCTAGGAGCAGGAATGGGTACAGGGTCAGTATACGTTAATTCTTCTAGTGGAACCCCATTATATTTATTAGGAAATGCAAATGGTTCATTATATGCCTCTTTAACTGCAGATACAGAAATGACTGGAGGACCAGATATCATTGGTGGATGGCTAACCTCACCAACGCAGCTATTTGGCCCAGCTCCAGCTCCAGATACAGAGGCAACTTACTTTATAGCAAATTTAACTTTACCTTTAAGTACAACCTCATCAAATACTGCAACCTGGGAATCAGCAACTCTAACAAACGCTAATCGCACTATATGCTTTGGCTCTCCACAAGCTGGAGCCAGCGGTTGTGCAGGAAGTAATGCTCCAACTGGAGCCAGATTTGTAAGTTCAAATAGTGGGAATACTGACATTATGTTTGTAAGCTATTCTGTGCCTGGCGTTTTTGGTAGCGAGTCAATTGGGTATAACATCTTATCAAATAATTCAGGTGCAGGAACTCCTGTTTCTTCAGAATCGTATATATCTTTAAGTTCATGTGTTGCAAGTGGTAGTGGCACAGTAAGTGGTGAAAGTGCATCAGTATTGTCAGCAATAGCTGCTTCAAGCTTTAAAGCTAATCCATTATTTATTGCGGGTACCAATTCAGGTGATGTATGTGTTGGTATAATTCCAACCAATTCTGAATCTACAGCTTTCCAAGATGCTACTATAGTTAATTTAACGGCATTAGCAATTGCTGCTGGTGGCACTTATACGTTTGAATCATCGCCAGTTGCAGTTAATGGATTACAAGCTACAGGTGGATATAATACTTTAGGTGCTGTAAATGCTATTGCAGCAACTCCTCAAAATAGCAATAATACAACTACAGTAATTGCATGGACTCAAGGGACTAGTGGAGTTTATTCAGCCAAAATGACTAGTAGCGCAAGTGGGTCTTATACCTTTGCTAATTTACTTGAAAGTAATATTTATTCAAATGCGCCTATTAACCAAGCTGTTTCAGTAATATATGTAGATTTCAGCAATAACATTTATGTTGGAACTTTTAGTAATATGGTATATGTACTACCAAATGGTTCAACTACATGGTTAAGCGCATCAATTCCTAATGCTACAAGTAACACTAAAATTTATAACTTTTCAGCTGGATATAACGGCAATGTTTATGCATACACGGTAACTGGTGGAACTACACCAAATGTATTCTCATTAAGTTGGTAAATTTTAATTTAATCCTTAAAAGGCGGGCCTTTATACCGCCTTTTTTAATTGCTATTTATTTTAAAATAATTCTATTGATAGGCAAAATAGTCTAATTAGTTTTTACTTGCAATAAATTTATCCAACAAATTTATAAAGTATGTAAAATAAATGCCTATTATACTTTTTAATTTTAAAGGGTCAGATTTATGAAGCATATATTTATAAGTAAAACTTATGCTTTTTTATATTTCTTTGTATGTTTTTCACTAATATCATGTAATTCAGGTTCAAATACTATTTCGAGCCAAAATCAATTAATTACTATAGATACATATAATTATAATCCAGGAAATAAAACTGCGGTCAACATTTCAGTTGGAGGAAGTGCACCAATTAAAGCGGAAATAGATACTGGATCTGATATGACTGTGGTAAACGAAAGTTTTATTGGCCCCAATATTATTAAAACTACGGAATCTTTATCTATTACCTATGGTGGTGGTCAAAATACAGTTTCTGGTTATCTTGCTTATGGAAGCGTCACTTTTACTACTAGTAATGGCACAACTATAAGCTCTGAATCAACCACTCCTATTTTAGTTGTAACAAGCGGTTCTGTTGATGAGGGTGGTGGGAATAATGCAATCTTGGGTTTACGCATGAATAATCAAGTTAGCGTAAAACTATATCTACCTTCACCATATAATCAAATGATGATTTTAAATCGTCCATTAAATAGAATAATTTTCGGAGAATTGAGCATTTCCCAAATAAATAAATTTGCCAACATTCAAGGAATTACTACTACATGCATCAATTACAAAATTGTGCCAACTCAAAATAATCAATGTTGGATCTTAGCAGAAAGTGCAGTAAATTATACTGTAACAGAATTTGGCGGCTCAGAAAGTAACTATAATTATGAAACATTGTTTGATAGTGGTGAAGGTTTTGCTAATTTTTATCTTTCTCCAGTACCTATTTGGATGAGTTACGATTCTAATAATGTAATCCTTACTCCAATTTCTGTAACAGCAAATACTAGTCAAGGCCCAATCCCAATCCCATTAACTACCCAATCATATTATCATAATAGTTCTGGCAATACAGTAAACCCTGGAAATAACTTATTTAATTATTACCAAATTTTATTTGATCAAGTAGATGGAGTTATTGGCTTTCAAAATTATAATAATCCATTATGAAATTATGTTAATTTAGTTATGAAAATTAGATTTAAGCAACAAATTACTAATAAAGTATGGAATCAAAGTTCAGATAAAGCTTGGCACAGTAAAGATATCTTTTGGAAGAAATGGCAGCGTTTATACCGAACTATAAACGAACATTTAATTAACGATGGTAAGCAACTAATGGAATACAGTAATCCATATCAGCTTCGAGATGGGTTAAGATTTTGGATAATTTAAATTCTTTTGTAGCAATTTATTTTCATTATAAACTAAAAAACTAATCTAGTTAAGGATTTTAAATAATGGTTTTGAAAACCCCACCCAAAAGAACTACGTGAAACTAAAATAAGTTATTATTAAGGTTAGAGATTCATATGAATATTTTAATTATTGGTTGCGGTTATATTGGAACTGCACTTGGAAAATTATTAACTTCTTCTGGTCACAGAGTTTGGGGATTGCGTCGTGATCCAAGAACACTCCCAGAAGAGTTTATACCTATTAAATGTGATTTAGCTAATCTAGATAAATTAAAATTTGATTTTAAGCCGGATTATGTATTTTTTATGCCTTCAGCAGATAAACGTGATTTAGAAACATATAAAAGTACTTATTTAATAGGAGCGGAAAATTTAATTAAGTGTCTTAATTTTAATAAAGCTTTGCCAAAACGGTTATTTTATATTTCTAGCACAAGTGTATATACTCAGGATAATGGTGAAATTGTAGATGAAAGTACAAAATTAGAAAATCTTAATCCATATGCTTCATTATTAGTTGCTGCTGAAGATGTAATCAGACAGCAACAAATTCCTTACACTATTGTAAGATTTAGTGGGATTTATGGTCCTGGAAGAAAATATCTTATCAATCAAATTAAAGATGGTAAGATAAAACGAAGCTTAAACCCAGTCTATGTTAATAATATTCACCAAGAAGATTGTGCCGGTATTTTACAGTTTTTAATGTCAAAGCCAAATCCTCGTAATTTGTACATAGGAGTAGACGACGAACCATCATATAAAAATTCTGTAATAGAGTGGATATGTAAGCAATATCAATATAAATTACCAGATATTTTAGAAGAATATCATTTAACAGAAAAACTCATGAGAAGTAATAAACGCTGTTCTAATCAACTAATTGTTTCTGAAGGTTATAGATTTATCTATCCTAATTTTCGTGAAGGTTATGCCGTAAATTAAAGCATTGCTGTAAAATCAATCTCGTAACAATCATTTCTTCTATTCCAATAATAGCCAGATGGAACATTTGAGGTAAAATCGCGAGATTAAATTACTTAGAAAACCTCGAAGCAATAAAGGAGCTATTCAACTATATATCTAATTCAAAATGTATTTAATAACCTCAATACTAATAATTATTGATACTACATTCTTTACATCTATATTAAGTGTAATAAATGTCTCTAAAAAAATAAGAAATTCATAATATTTTTAGACTAGCAATGGAAAAAATTCGTAATATAGCTAATAATCTATTAAATCATTATAAACCTATAAAAGATTTATTAGATAATACAGCTAAAATATCAGAGCTTCAAATAAATCTCCAGACTGTGCTATCAATTGATTATAATAGTGGTTAATATTTCGACTTATTTGCTAATCATTTTACTATTAATAGTAATATACTGAAGTTATGCTTGGGATGAGGGGAAGGTTTTAGCATGATATATAATGGTATCAATGTAAGTGAGATCATTGAGATGGCGTGGAGTGATAAAGTGTCTTTTGATAGTATTAAATTAAATACTGGTTTGGCAGAAGATAGCGTTATTGTGATTATGCGTAAGCATCTTCACCGGAGTTCCTTTTGCTTATGGCGTAAACGAGTAACCGGAAGGATAGCCAAGCATTCTCATTTGACGAGAAGGAATGATAATGCAGTTAGTATGGTTTAAGCGTGATTTAAGAGTAGAGGATAATCTTGCGCTAACCCTTGCTGCCCAAAATGGAGATGTAATTCCTCTATATATTCTTGAACCTGAATTATGGCAACAAGCAGATCTTAGTTATCGTCAGTATTTGTTTCTTCGGGATTCATTAAAAAGCCTTGATGAAGAATTACAGATGCTGGGACAGCGCTTGATTATCCGCGTTGGTGATGTGGTTAAGATATTTGATGAGCTGACCAAACAATATAATATAACCAGTATTTGGTCACATCAGGAAACTTGGAATGACTGGACATATCAGCGCGATAAAAAAATCCAGAAATGGCTATTAAATAAAGGCATCATTTGGAATCAGCCCCGTCAAAATGGCGTGATTCGTAAATTAGCCAATCGGGATGGTTGGTCTCTTGAGTGGTACAAATTTATGAAGCAGCCGCTAGTAAATAAACCATCAAAATTAGAAGCGGTTAATATTTATACACAAATTTTGCCATCAGCTTATCAGCTTGGTCTAAAAGATGATGGTATTATTGATATACAGATCGGTGGACGTAAAAAAGCACTTGAGATTTTAAATAGCTTTTTATATCAAAGAGGGCAAGACTATACCAAAGAAATGTCTTCCCCACTAACAGCATATCAAAGTTGCTCACGTCTTTCACCTTATATTGCCTTTGGAAATATTTCCATACGTGAGATATTTCATGCTTTAGAACAACGTAGTCTTGAATTAAAACAATTAATAAATAGTGCCCGTTGGCAGTTGGCTATACGTTCTTTTGTTGGACGTCTGCGCTGGCATTGTCATTTTATTCAAAAGCTTGAAGATGAGCCTCAAATTCAATTTAGAAATATGCATTCTGCATATGATGGGTTGCGTGAAAATAATTTTAATCATCATTATTTTGAATGCTGGAAAGCCGGTAAAACAGGCTATCCTATGATTGATGCTTGCATGCGCGCATTAATCCACACGGGATGGCTTAATTTTAGGATGAGGGCAATGCTTGTTAGTTTTGCTAGCTATCATCTATGGCTTGATTGGCGTTATATCGCCCCTTATTTGGCAAGTCTTTTTACTGATTATGAGCCTGGGATTCATTATGCTCAATTCCAAATGCAATCGGGAACTACTGGAATAAATACACTAAGGGTGTATAATCCAATTAAGCAGGGCATCGATCATGATCCTGAGGGTGTTTTTATTCGCACATGGATTCCAGAATTAAGTGATATGCCAAAAGAATATATTCATCAACCATGGCTATATGGAGCCTTAATGAATGGTTATCCTTTACCAGTGGTAGAGGAGAAAGCGGCTAGAAATAATGCTATAAAGAAGCTCTATGATTTACGCAAGCAAAGTATTCATAAGGATGAGCTAGAGCGTATCGTTCATAAACATGCGAGCCGTAAATATAGCCGAGTAAATAATAAAAATCCGATTAAGAAAAATGAATTAGAACAGATGGAGTTACCATTATGACAAAATTAAAAGTTATTCACTGGTTTAGACAGGATTTACGCTTAAGTGATAATCCTGCATTGTATGAGGCTGCGATTAATGGAGATGTCCTTCCGATATATATCCTTGATGATATTAATGCTAAGGATTATAAAATGGGTGGTGCTAATCGATTTTGGCTACACCATTCGTTAACTTCACTAAACCAAAGCCTTGGGCATAAACTATCAATTTATTGCGGCAATCCTTCTCAGATTCTCTCAGATTTATGCTCTCGTCATAACATTACTAAAGTATTTTGGAATCGTTGTTATGAGCCTTGGCGAATATCTCGTGATACTCAGATTAAAGAACAATTAAAATCGTTAGGCATAGATGTCGAAAGTCATAATGGCTCATTACTTTGGGAGCCTTGGACTATTAACAAACATGATGGAACACCATATAAGGTATTTACGCCTTTTTATCATAAAGGTTGTCTGGGTGCTCCATACCCGCGTACTCCGCTTCCTGAACCTGAGAATGTAAATTTTATTTATGATGATACAGTTTCACTATCCATAAGGGATCTGAAATTATTGCCAACTATAGCTTGGGATAAAAAAATGTTTAGCTATTGGAAGTTTGGAGAGGCGGCAGCAAAAGATTGTCTTACCCAGTTTCTTGAGTCTGCGATCATTGATTATAAAGAAAAGCGTAATTACCCAGCTAAAAAATTTGTGTCGCGACTTTCACCTTATCTACACTTTGGTGAAATATCCCCCAATCAGGTATGGTATGCAATTAAGGAACTAGGAGATAATATCAATACTGATCATTTTTGTAGTGAGTTAGGATGGCGTGAATTTTCTTATAGCCAGCTTTATTATAACCCCGAGTTGCCCAAAAAGAATTTGCAAACTAAGTTTGATGCTTTTCCTTGGCAAGAAAATGATGAGAAGCTCATTGCGTGGCAAAAAGGATTAACTGGGATTCCGATGGTTGATGCTGGTATGCGTGAACTATGGGAGACTGGCTATATGCATAATCGGGTTAGAATGATCGTTGGTTCTTTTTTAGTGAAAAATTTACTTCTAGATTGGCGACTTGGTGAGAGGTGGTTTTGGGATTGTCTTTTAGATGCCGATTTAGCTAATAATAGTGCTAGCTGGCAATGGGTTGCTGGTTGTGGTGCAGATGCTGCACCATATTTTAGGATTTTTAATCCGGTAACTCAAGGTGAAAAATTTGATCCAGATGGAGAATATATACGTCATTACTTACCTGTGCTAAAAAACTTGCCAACACGCTATTTGTTTAGCCCATGGGAAGCTCCGGCGGCTATACTAGCTAACGCAGGGGTGGAGCTAGGTATTAATTATCCTAATCCGATAGTTGATCTTTCTTTATCGCGACAAAAAGCGCTAGAAGCCTTTGCTTCACTAAAAGGATAATATGAACACCTCTTTGGTGTCGACTTGGTGATCAATTAAGTCATTCTGTTTGTGACAAAAGTAATTATATTATTCTTATGGTAGAAAGTTACTTTTATACTCTCTGCTATGCAACACTTTGCTATGGAATTAAAACAAAATAGATATACAGTAATCTATAGCAAGCTACTTAATCGAGGATCCCTTAACATGGAGGTTACCAGTTTACTAAAAAATAACCAGGTGAGTAAAATAGTGGTCAATTTCGCTGGAAAGTTCCAGGTGTTTTAACCTATGAATTATTATTCCTTATCGTTACTGCAATTGGATTACTTATTCCTGAATTTCCAATTAAGCTTAACTTTGCTGTGGTTGATTAGCCAACAATAATACTTGATTGAGCAAAAGCACTGATAGTTAAATTTTAAGCTACTAGCAAAGTATGATGAATATTGTTCCCACGTCGATTTAATAACTTCAAATCACATCAGAAAAACTAACCTAAATATGATTTAATTGGTTGATGGTTACTAAATTTTATAGTCGAATATTTTAATAATGTTTCACATGAAACATAAAAAGCTGGAAATTTTATTATGTAATTATCATTACTAAGATTAAGCGATAAAATAAAAATACTATTTTAAAAGCAAGCAAAAATTTATGTATTCTATTAATTTGGGTTATACTTCTGGCATCAGGTAATTTGTTTAAAATAAACACTTATTTGATATAATTAATTTTATATTGGAGAAATTTATATGCAAATATTGAAACGACTAATATTATTATCTTTAACGGTATTACCTTTTTCTTTAATGTCATGTAATAGTGGTAGTAGTAGTTCAACCCCTACAATTCAATATCAAACACTTAATTATACGGGTTCATTGCCTGCAGGAGGTTCAACTGGATTAACTGGAATTCGTGGAGTTAGAGGCTCTTCTGACGTTTATATTACTGGGAGCTATTATGCAGAAAGCATGAATAATGGAACTTTATATAAAGGGCCAATTTCAGGTGGTGGAACTTACTATGTCTATAATTATCCAAGTTCATTAGAGTCAACCACTAGTGGGGTTAATGTTTATAGTGCTGAAAATGGTGAAGGTGGTAATGTTTTATTAGTTGGTACTTATACCGTATCTCAATTAGGTGGCTTTCATAATTTTGGATTTTTATACAATGGTCCAGTAACAGAGAGTCAATCAGCAGATGATTGGCAAACATTGGTTATTCCTGACTCATTGGCTAATAATGAAAGTGTAAATAATACGATTCCTCACAGTATCATGGGGAATTTAGTTGTTGGTAATTATGAAACACCTAGTACTGCTGGAAATGCTTTTATTTACAATATAGTTACTGAATCATATATAGCATTTTCATATCCAGGCAATGATGTGAGATATACATCAGCTTATGGCGTATGGTT
This sequence comes from uncultured Neisseriaceae bacterium, assembly GCA_937952895.1. Classification (GTDB taxonomy): domain Bacteria; phylum Pseudomonadota; class Gammaproteobacteria; order Burkholderiales; family UBA11063; genus Aquella. Next base: position 8,202 of record CALFYC010000004.1, on the reverse strand, counting down.
TAATGGTGGTGAAAGTTATACTATAGTTGGTGGTTATAGTCATGAAAGTGATGGAAGTATTAGTTATGGTTTCATCGTAGATTATAATGAATCTACTAATGCATTTGATAATTGGGAATCATATACTTATAATAACGAACCTGCAGCAATTACTCATTTTGAAGGTATTACTTCAGATGGAGCTGGTGGATATAATTTGGCTGGATCTGGTTTGGAGTCTGCCTCTGAAGCTTCATTTGTTCATGTTGGTCGTACATCGTCAGGTGGATTTGGAGCTGCAGTATGGACTAATGTTTCATATCCTGGATCATCAACAACAACATCGGATACAGTATACCAAAATTACCTTTTAGGTGTATATGAAATGCCTAATGTTTCCGGTTTAAATGGCTACGTAGCAACGATACCATAATTTATTTTGTATTAAATATGATAAACCTGGCAATTAATAAATAATTAGCTGGGTTTATTATTTCTTTATTGCATATTACATAACGTATAATCGAATACATCAACAGCAATTGCTTGCCAATATTTATTCCAAAATTCTAAATATAAAGAAGCATCTTCTTTAGTAATTATATTTTGGAATAATGCTTTTTCAATCTGTTCTGGTATTGGAACTTTACGATTAATTTTTTTCGCTTTAATAGCCAAGTCTAATTTTTGTTGCACTATTTGTATTTGGTGCTTTGCTAAAAAAGCTTCTTCTAAAGATTTTATATTATCTTTAATATAAATTTGTTGTTTAAAAATATTTCTTAAATTAGAAATTTCTTGCATATTGGTGGCAAGTTGAGAATCTAATATATGACTAGGTTTATTGAATTTTCGACCAAAAGGAAATGCGATAATTTTAAGTATAAATGCGATATATCGATTTGGAAAATTAGTTAACACTTCGAAATATGCTTCTTGGAATTTATATATACTAAATTCAAGAGCCCATTTTGCATGATTTGACTCATTAATTGATGCGTTGTTACGTGAGTTATATTTTATAACAGCAAGACTTAAATATAAATAGCTTAGCATATCAGCAAGTGCTCCTGAAATTCTTTCCTTTTGCTTTAATTTTCCTCCAAAAAATAAAATAGAAATATCACTTATAACAGCAAAATTCGCACTTAAACAATTTATAGTACGGATATATTTAGTTAAATTAGTTTTTGGTAAATTTATATTTAAAATTCCCTTGGATATTAGCAACCAAGTAGATCTGGCTAGATTATTTAAACTATGACCTATATTATGTCTCAATGCACGATCAAAATTGTGTAAATCATTATCTGTAATTGCTTGCATTAGTTTAGGTAAATATAAATGACATCGTGTCATTGCCTGACCATAAATGATCAAGCTTCTAGTCATTATGTTAGCTCCTTCTCCAGTAATTGAGATTAATAAGCCGCGATAATGCCCTGTTAAGTAATTACTTGGACCATCCATGACTCCACGTCCACCATGAATATCTAGTGCAAGATTAACAACTATTCGTCCAATCTCAGTATTATGATATTTTGTAATAGCTGATGCAACTGAAGGTTTCCTGCCATTATCAATTGCAGCACAAGTTAAAATTCTTGCTGATTCGGCTAAATAAGTAAGCCCACCAATTTGGGCAAGAGTGGCTTCAATCCCTTCAAATTTAACAATTGATTGTCCAAATTGATGACGAATTAATGAGTAAGCACTACTAGTTAAGTAATGAGTTGTTGTAATTCCTTGACTAATTGCCGGGAGTGAAATTGCTCGACCCGTTGATAATGCACTCATTAAAATTGACCATCCTTGTCCGGCCATTTTTTGACCACCAATTATCCATTCAATTGGGATAAATACATTTTCACCTTTTAAAGGACCATTCATGATTGGCATTCCACATGGATAGTGGCGATTGCCAATAATTAATCCAGGATGATCGCGTGGAATATAACAGCATGTGATTCCTTCATGCCCATTACCTTTCAATAAATTATCTGGGTCGACTAATTTAAATGCAAGACCTACTAATGTTGCAATTGGTGCCAAAGTAATATAGCGTTTATTAAAATTTATTTTAATACCTAAAGTTTGTTGACCCATAAATTCACTATAGCAAACTTTGCCAATATCTGGAATACTTGATGCATCACTGCCAGTTTCGGGACCTGTTAATGCAAAGCAAGCAATATGTTTACCTGTTGCCAGGTCTGGTAAAAACATATGTTTTTGTTCATTGGTGCCAAAATGAGAAAATAGCTCTCCTAAACCCAATGAATTTGGTACCATAACCGTAACCCCAGCAGTAAAACTATTACTTGCAATTTTTTGAACAATGGCAGAAATAGCACTAGCAGAAAAACCTTTTCCACCAAATTCTCGAGCAATAGTTAAACCACAAAACCCTTTATTCTTAATATATTGCCAGGCATCAACAGATAAATTATGATCTTTATGAATTACTTCCCAATCATTAATTAAACTACAAAGAATATTGGTTTCATTATCTAAAAAGGATTTTTCTTCAGGTGTTAAATCATTTATTTTTAATTGATTAAGCGATTTCCAATCAGGTTTTCCTTGAAAAACTGAAGCTTCCATCCAAAAATCACCAGCACTAAGGGCTTCTGTTTCAGTTTTGGATAATTTAGGTATACGATTACTAAACCAGAACATAAGATATTTAGTGATTAATTTTTTTCTAATTGGCGCAATAATTAAAATAATTCCTATAAAAAGCCAAATCAATATATAGATAAGAGCTGTAATATCTTGAATTAAACCGAAATAATAACTAAGGCCAATTAAGCTATAATTTATCAATAACCAGGGAATTTTTTTTGGTAAAAAATAAATAACTCCCCAATTTAAAATGAGAAACAATATGGTTATTAGAATCATTTATAATTTTCCTCTAAAGCTTCTAATATTAAAAATCCTTGTTTTTCGCCCAAGCCACCATTACTATGAATGCCTGCAAAATTTAATGAATTGGGTTGTTTTAATTGATGATAAATACGAATAATAGTAACTAATACGGGATTATTCCAAGGTGCTTTAGCTAAATTCATTCCTCCGGCTAGGGTAATTGGGTAATTAGCTAGTAAATCAATTGTGCTTTGAAGGTCACAAGTAAAATTTAGTCTAAATAAAAATGCTAAAGGAACTATTGGAAAACATGTATAAATTTCGAGATAGGCTTTCTTTTTTAGAAATAAATTTAAAAAATCTAATTTTGCAATATTGCATGCTTTTGTATAGGCTAGATGAAGATGTTCATAGGAAACTATTTTATTGATATTAGGTTCATCAATTGTTTGAGTTGAAAACCCTTTGATTTTTATGCAAGATCTACAAGATAATCCTAATTTATTGATTGTATTATTGTTCGCAAGAATTAGCATACCACTGAAATCCGCTAATGGATTAGCGCAGTCTACTCCTCTGAATAATTTGGTAATGAAGTTAAACCATTTAGAATCAGGGTGTTGAGTTTTTGAATAATAATTACTATATGAGCGATAATAGTTTTGAAATAATAAATCAGCTAATAAAATAAAATCATCATGGCTTAGATGATTCATCTTACACCATAAACTAGCTAATTTTGTATATAGTTCTGTTAAAGAAGTATTTTGATAGATTTGCATCATTTGATTACGTTCTTCTTTTGTATAAGAAGAACGTAACTTGTCTTCACCACTAATTACAACAAAATCACATAATCCAGTTTCTAATAGTTCGATTCCTTTTCCTATTGCCTCTAATGGTCCATTACCACTTCTAAAATGATGATTTAAAATCGGAGTATCCCAACCAACTCTGAGAGGGTCAATTTGTAGGGAAATTTCTGTTAAACCTAATTGCTTAGCTTTTATTCTTAATTGATCAACTTCACCATAAAGAATCTCATTATCAATGGTTCCTTGGGCGGCGATAATAAAAATATTTTTAAGTATTGTCATAATAGGTTGTACTTTTTGTTCTGTGAGACTTGTCTATACTGCATAATTTAATTAAAATATTAGTGCCTAGATTGTAGCAGATATATTTTATAAATGGTGGATTAATGTGGGTAGTGTCTCAGTTTCAAAAATCTATATTCTATTATCAAAGGATTATTATTCAAACTGAGACACTACCTAATCTAATTTTACTTGATGATAATGCTCTTAATATGTTAAAATTAAATAATATACATAAAAGTTTATCTGATTAACAATAAAAATTTTTACTTGGAGGTAAAATGAAAAAAAATTTAATTCTTAAAATATGTTCTTTAGCAATAATTTTAAATACGGCTCATGCAACTAATGAGGTTTATAAGTTATGTAAGAATAAAAATTATGGAAATGATGAGTGTCATGTATATGTAAATTGTACTGATAAAGATATATTGGGTTTACATTCGTTTGGTTGGGAAGGTCAGACAGATCCTATTCCTGTAAATGGTGCAATTGCCGATCAAGGAGAACCTCAATCTGACCCTATGGATCCAAATGGAAAAGCTTTTATTTCAGCAGAGTTTTCTAATGAAACTTACCTTGGCTTCTATGGTGTAGTTCACTCAAATAAACTAAGTAATACATTATTTAGTGATGGGTCAACTGGGCATTACGAAGATTTATCATGCAATCATTAGTAAAAGCTATAGAAAAATAATATTATTGCGTTTTATAGGTTAGATGCAATAATTGTAATAATGATAAATCAGCTGTAAGATGAATCATTTTATTTAAGATGATTCATCTTACGTCCTAAACTAGCTAATTCAGTATATACTTATATAGTTGTGTTTAAGTAGTGCTTTGATAAACTTGCCTTATTTGATGATTTTCTTACTTGGTACAAGAATAACCTAACTTATCTTCACCACTAATTAAAATAAAATCACAGCCTTATATTTCTAATGGTCCACTACCAATTCTAAAATGATGATTTAAAATTAGACTATTCCACCCAACCATGATAAGATGAGTTTGTAAGGAAATTATTTATATTTAGATTATATGAGTTTAAAATTCAATAAATTACCTCCATAATTAATAAGGTCATATATTTAGCTCTAGTAATTCATAATGATCGCATTGATGAGTTATTAGATTTATGAATTTCACAAAAGAACGGAGCTAAATTCTGGTTAAATTAGGTGAGCACAAAATTTATTAAAGATCCTGACTAGATTTTAACACTTTTAAAATGTCTATTCTAGTCTAGACCATTGATAAATTGCTCAGTTTCACTCTCTGTATTAGAATTAATCCATGTTGGAGAGTTTCTTTCAATTCTAGAATTATCTCCTACTTGACCATTATAATTATCACCCCAGCAATAGTTTTTACCGTTAAAAGTAGTGCCACAAGTATGATTGTAGCCCATAGAAACACTTGCCCATTTTACATCTTGGCCAGATTGATCTGGGATAATCACATGGTTAGTGGGGACTAATATTGGAATTGAACTTGATTCGCCATTGCCTAATTGCCCCAATCTATTATCACCCCAGCAATAAAGATCATATGCTTTACTAATTGCACAAGTGTGCCCACCACCAGTTCCTATTGTATAAAATTGAAGATTGGTAGCAACTGGAATCGGTTTATTCTGATCCTCGGTGTTATTCACTCCAAGTTGGCCCGTATCATTTCTACCCCAGCAATAAGCAGTTCCTGATTCATCTAAAGCACAAACATGTTCACTTGGACCCGATGAAATAAAACTAAATGATTTAGCAAGTTTTTCTGGTCTATAGTAAGTGGTATACTTTGTCTTGCCAAGGCCAAGCTGACCATAGGAATTATCTCCCCAGCAGTAAACTTTCCTCTTGTTCGTTATGACACAGGTATTATAATAAGTAGCAGCTACTTGAACAAAGTTAGTTGATGATAATCCTGTTATTTCTTCAGGAACCGATGATTTTGTGATTGAATCATCAATCCCAAGTTGACCTTTAGTGTTATCACCCCAGCATAATATTTTATTAATATTTTTACTCTTAATATCTAAACCTAAAGCACAACTATGTTGTTTACCTAGTGTTACTTGGTTATAAATCAAATCGGGAAACTGTGTTACCAACGTAGGCACTGAAGGTTGCTTATTATTAGGATTACCTAACTGTCCATAAGTATTATCTCCCCAGCATGATATTTGTTTATTTGCATCAAGTGCACAAGCATGATTGCCCCCTGCTGATACAGTGTTGAAGCTACTATTGCTTAGAATATGCTTAGGTAATAGAATATCCTCACTACTACCATAGCCTAATTTGGAATTATAACCTGACCCCCAGCAAAATAATGCCTGAGTAAGCGAATCTATTCCACAGTTAAAATCATAACCTGAAGACATAGTTGAAAAATATGGAATATCTGTAGTGGTAAAAACATCACCAGATTCTGAAGTGAGAGATATGAAATTGCCTTCATTGTTAAGTCCACTGATGAGGAATATTCCATTTGTAAAAGATACGTCATAAAGTGTGTTTATATTTTTCGAGTCATATTTAATTAACTCCCATGTTGCACCATTATTTTGAGAACGTATAATTTGTCCATTATTTCCAACTGCAATACTGACATTATTTCCATAGGATATATTTTGAATATTTCCTGATAATTCTGTAGACTCCTCATGCCAATTATTAGATTCTACGGATATAGATATAATTGTTGCAAAGCTCGAAGTATTATCGTTGGCATTAAAAAATTCGAACTGATTATTTGCTGCGTTATATCTAATTTGATTATATATAACACTTAAATTTGTAGGGTTAAATCTACGCGCCAAATTCCAAGTGCGTCCACCATCTGATGACGTGTATACCGCATAAGTTCTTTGACCATACTCTAAATAATTACCAACTGCATAAAAAGTTCTTCTCTCATGAAGATATATTACATCAGTGATATATACGTTAGCTGGTGCAAAAACATTTGTTGGACTTGATGATTCTATTGCACTTGATATGTAAAGTCTTCCATTAGCTGGAGTGACCATGGCAGGGCTTTCTGAATCCATCGGGTCTTGAATAGCAACAGAGTCTGGACGGTTGTTTTCCGTAAAAGAATTTCCACTAAATTGGATTGGACCTTTGGTGCAAGAGCTTCTTGTTCTACCAATATTGACAATAAATTTTTGACCTATAGAGTTAAGTGCCATAACTCCACTACCAAAACTTCCTGCAGTAACTATAGGAAAACCACCAAATTGATTAATGCAACGTTGATGTACACCATATGATGTTACGCTAATTTGGTTATGTCTGACATCGAATAATGTTCCACCCGATGTAACGCTTTTTTGCCAATTTAATCCATTGTCTCCACTATTCATTAGGGAGTTAGATGATTCATTAAATGTTAGATTTACTGGTTGGTTGACATTTTGCGTTTGCTGAATACCAGAATTACATCCTGTTATAATGAGACAGTAAACCAAAAATATAATTATTAATGCTGTGTTTTTAATTTTCACTTTAAAAGTCCTATGAAATAAGTCTTTGAAATTACAATATTTATTATAAAAGGAAAATGCTTGATGAATTATAATAGTTTAAAAATTATATCATATTTTCTTAAACTTAATTGGATCAATTAAATATATCTAATATCTATCATAATTTGTAAAATAGATGCGACAAGGGTAATTAATTGAAGGTGAGATATTACAGATTTATACTCTTATTGATTTATCCAGAATAAGTTAACGAAAGTATAATGAATATAATATTCCTTTTAATTTAATTTCTGGCAATATAGTAGCCATCGGTGATGGCGAATGGTTGGTGATTTTGTGGTTACGGAAGCAGATTAATGGCTCTAAATGATCGTAACGCGAATAAAATTGGAACTTATTCATTAGCGATTTTAGCTAATTATCATAAAATAGCATTTTTATATTGCAACACCCCATACCAAATTTTATTTAAATACAAAAACAGGCTAAGATATTATAGTTGAAGAGCGAAATTCACAAGAGATAAATTCTAAAGGGCACCAGATAATTATCCTGTTTTAATCCCTCATTTGATATTACTTCCAAAGAATTAATTACTTCGTTTTTTTGCCAATCATGTGATTATTTATAACGAAGATAATATTAAAGGTAAATTGATTAATCCTACTATCTAATTACAAACCAAAAAGAACAGCCAATGGCTACAATTATTAATGCTGGATTTAATTGATCAAATTTGCCTAAAAGTAATTTAAATAATGT
>CALFYC010000003.1 GCA_937952895.1 uncultured Neisseriaceae bacterium | reverse complement strand
GTGCAATTGTTTTAATTTGTAATGCAATACTTGGAATTAAAATTAATGGAATACATAAAAATATTATGAATATAATACTAGCGAGGATTCCACCAATAATGCTTCGTTTGATTTTACATAAGCGATGCATTTTTTCTACAATTGGATTTAGGATATAGGTTAAAATAAGGGCTATTACAAATGGAACTAAAACTCGTCCAATTAAAATAATAGTTGCAAACAGAGCAATTGAGGTTAGCAATATGCTAAGAATGGGTTTTATTTTTAAATTGTGCTGCATTATACTTCCTTGATTGTTGCTTGGGGGTTATTATACTATTTTTTGATGGTGGTTTTATGCGATCTTCGATTACTTATAAAGATGCTGGGGTAGATATTGAGGCTGGTGATACTCTGGTAGAACGAATTAAGCCTTTTGCAAAAAAAACAATACGTCCTGAAGTGTTGGCTGGGATCGGTGGTTTTGGGGCGATGTTTGAATTAAAAAAATATCAAAATCCAGTTTTAGTTTCAGGCACTGATGGAGTTGGAACTAAGCTTAAATTAGCTTTTGAATTAGGAATCCACAATACAATTGGCATTGATTTAGTTGCGATGTCCGTTAATGATATATTAGTACAAGGTGCTGAACCATTATTTTTTCTAGATTATTTTGCTTGTGGTAAATTAAATGTTGATGTGGCAAGTGATGTAGTCAAAGGCATTGCTGAAGGATGCTCTCAAGCTGGTTGTAGTTTAATTGGTGGTGAAACTGCAGAAATGCCAACAATGTATCCTGAAGGTGAATATGATTTGGCTGGGTTTGCAGTTGGAGTAGTTGAAAAATATAATATCATTGATGGAACTAAAATTCGTGATAATGATGTAATTATTGGTATTCATAGTAGTGGTTTTCATTCTAATGGTTATTCTCTAGTCAGAAAAGTAATCCAACAGACAAATCTTGATTTAAGTGCAAAATTTGATGATGAATTAACTTGGGGGCAAGCACTTTTGGCTCCAACCCTTATTTATTCACGCACAGTTTTAAATATTTTAAATAATTGACTTATTTTATTTTCGCTCTTAAAGTTCCTTATCAAAGTGTTATTATGGTTGTTCAATTATTTTAATAGGTTCATTATAAGTTGGTGTCTTTATATCTTAGATTTATATCTTTTATGATTCAGAATGGATAATATAAGGGTTAACTTAAAGTATAGGTTAAACTTGACTCTATTATTTTTGCTCTAAATTTTATG
>CALFYC010000002.1 GCA_937952895.1 uncultured Neisseriaceae bacterium | reverse complement strand
TAGCTTTAGTCTCTCCTTTATTAGTTAATTTAACAATTAGACGAAAGTTTGATGTTTGTACAGGATTTAAGTAGCATATAGAGGACTCACTCAAACCATCACCAATACCGCACCCCTGTATTATTGTCCTCACTTCTAAATTAGGAGCTTCTTTTTCCTCTGCTTGAATAAGATCATGAGGAAAAAAATAACTTACTTGAGCATTTCCATCATTAAAATTTAGACTTGCTAAACCTAAGGTTTTACCAACAATTGCCGTTTTAGGATTATATGTTAATGTTATATTACAACTTGAACCTATTCCCAAATTAGCACATGCTGATAGATCTGAATAACCTAAAGCACCTGGTAAACCAGCTGAATTAAAGGCAACATCACCATTAATTGCCAAATTACCCACATTTGTTACTTTATAGGTGTTAGCATACGATTCATAAGTTTTCATATTAGCAAAATTATTTGTCACTGGATTGACATTCTCTATACTTAATTGAGCATGTTTGGAATTAATCGTTAGATTAAAACCTAAAGGATAATCTGCACTTTGATTAAAATCCGGGATTATTGAAGAATAATTGGCATACTTATATTCCACCACCCAATGAATAGGAGTAAGCTCGGTGCTTGAGATTGCACTAATTTTAACTTTATAATCACATGAATTTTGGGTATTAAGGATAATATAGCCACTTGATTCCACACAACCAGACCCTAATTCCACTGAAAACGAAGCTATATTATTGGTCTCTGGAACCAAACTTGCAACTTTAACTTTAACATCAGTATCACCACCATGGGTTGCACTACTAATATTACTTATATTAAAGCGAGCTTCGAAAATTTCTCCCTTAAATAGGCTTATTTCAGAATTATCTTCTGACACTATTTTAATTCCAGGAGTAATTATGGGCTTTGCTTTAACCATATAACCTACCGTTAATGCCTGACTTGCTTGAATAACTTGAGAAGAACCAAAATTATACTTAACATTTAAGACTGTTGAATCATAAGTATTAAATAAATCAGGCCTTATTCCAGTTGTTGTTAATGTTGCCTCACAACTTGAATTTGCAGATAATTGATCCCCACAGCCATTTACTGATACCCATCCAGCATTATGATTAAAAGTTAAATTAGTTATTGGCGATTGAGTTAAATTAGTTATTGTTACATTACTTGACTGAATTAAAGAATCACCCCAATTACTCGGATGAAACACCTCTGCTGGTGAAATAGATAATGCCTGGCTCTCATTAAATGTCGCATTGATTCCTAATTGAGAAGACATAGCATAACTTTTTACATTACCTAATTTATCTTTATAGCTTGCATTTATAGAACCAATCGAACCACTTATTACTTCTGCTGCACCAGATGAAGTGTAAGTAACTTTATATATACATATCGCTGATGGGGATAAATTTTGTGGACAATTAGTCTTTGTAATTTCGAAAGAACCTTTTGCACCATCTACTTTTATTAATGGATTTGTCAAATTGGATAATTCCACATCACCAGTATTTTCGACTTCAATTAATGCCGATTGATTATTGTGGCTAAGTTCAACAGGAGTTAAATCCCTGAATTCTAATCTTGGATCATGCACCATCTGAGTTGCAACATATGACCAATTTGCCATCAAATCCATTTTCAAATCATGTTTTGAATTATTATAGTTTATTGTTATTAGGACACTTCCTGCATTTAAAATTCTGTTGATATCCCCAGTTAATGAATAACTACACATGTTACCTGGATTTACAACAGAACAATTATTATTAGTTATAATTATTGCGCTATTACTTGTTATTATATTTGAAATACGGATTGGTTTTACTCCATTGTTTACTATATAACCAATTCCATTATCTATTTTATTGTTTTCTTTATCAACCTTAAAACCACTTACTGGAACTAATACTAGGTCACCTACTATTTTGCTATCTAATGTAATATTAACACCATGTTGCATCTTTAATGCCTCTGATGTATTAAAATTCACACCACTTGGAATTAATTGAATATCTGTAATTTCTCCACCTTCACCAGTTGTCTCGACTTGCTTAATTTTTAATATAATCTGGCATTGTGTTTTTGCGGGCAATGGATTTGGACAATTACCAAACTCATATGTCACATTACTTGGTAAATTCTTAAAAGCCAACGATGATACCGGATAATCAGCTTGATTATATAAATAAAAATCATAGCTAGTATTTCCAGAACTAGTATTTATTGTTCCTATATTGTGGATTAATAATACATTACTTTCATCAGAGCTATCTAGAGGAATATATGGGTATGAATTTAATGGAACAGAAAGACTTATATCAATATTGTCTGTAACTTTACTATTTGAATTTTGACTACCCTTCTTTGCTTTAGCCACTAAATAGGTTGAACCGGTTGCATTACTTCCACCAGCCTCAACTAATACTGAAGTCGTTTGCCCTGGAGCTATAGTTTTTGCAGAACTGCTATCAATAATCTTAAATCCTGCATTTAAATTATCTAACGACCAGCTAACATCAGCTGCAGTATCTGTTCCGATATTGGTTACGTATACATAAAATCTACTTACTTGACCATTTATCACCGGAATTAAATTCGAACGACTAGCAACTAAGCTAAAATTAGATCCAGGGGTAGGAGCAGGTGCTGGACCATCTCCTGAACCTGAACTTGAAGATCCATCACCTCCACCACCACATCCAGAGAGTAGAAACAAACTACAGCATAATAAAAAGATAAACTTAAAACACTTCATTATTGATAAATATCCGTATAGGTTAATTAATATAATATCATCATACATCATAATATGAAATTAAATTCTAATTGCCTAGTATTATACAGTATGAGGTTACTCTTTATCAATGACATCTCTAGCACTCTTAATTTATAGGGACCTTTGGATTTTTCAAGCGTGCAATTTAACAATCACAAGCAAATGAAAATTTTAGAATAATAAATTTATTAACGCATAAAAATACTACCAAGGATCATCAATATTTTACTTATACGCATACTAGTCCATATATCAGCTTTTACAAATGAAGGTCTTAATTTCATTTTTTCCCAATACTCATGCAACAACTTATGACTATTTACCAAAGATTCTTCTTTCGCCATATGTAATCTAGCTAAAAAAGTAGTCCATACTACATCAGCTAATGAATATTTATTTGATGCAATATATTCATGATCTCCTAATTTTTTTTCAAGAATATCACAAATATCGATTGCTTTTTGGTACATTTCAGCATAGTTATTGTTTTTAGATAAAATATGTTCAACTCGCTCTTTTTCTAACTCTAATTTATTTTCTACAGCAACTCTAAATTCAGGATAATTTTTTATTAATTGGTGACAGCGTCTAACCGCACGCTTCAAACCATGATTTAATCCAAACCTTGCAATTGGTGACTGTCTAACAAATTTACCCATAGTAAAATCTTCAATTGAAAACTCATAATGAAGCTCTATCTGCCTTTGAATTTCATCACTATCTTCACTTGGCATTAAATCTGGCCCAGAAAAATTCTTATTTACATAAAATAAAATATCTTTACTATCATTAATAATTATTCCATTATGATCTAAAACTGGAACAGTCATATTTGGCTGAATTTTCAAATATTCAGGCTTAAATTGATCAAGTTTCAAATGAATATCAATTAAATGACTTTCATAAGGCACAACTTTTTCTGCCAAAACCAATCGTGCAATCATACTGTAATAAGAAGATTCATTACTATACAAAACTGTATTCATAGCAGGTTTCCTTTATGTTTTAAATCAAATATACTTTATTTAAGAAACTATATTAAGTACCCATGATAGCATACACAATTTTTAATCAATTGATAAAAATTTTTAGACTTTATTTATTGTATGAAAATTCAAGTTGAAATGAATCTGCTTATAAATAAACTTATTTTTACTCAATTAGCATGATTAGGTTATGATTTAATCTAAATAAAGCCTCAAAAAAATTAAAGCTTTATAGATATCCTAGCCATGCTGACAATATAAAGGCACATTTACATCATGAATAGTTTGGCTAAAGCTAAAAGTTTGACTTACGCCCATACACACCCGGATTACTCCACCACTGCCATTTGCTGTATAAGAAATACGAAGAATAAGCCCAGGCACTAACCCCAACTTATTATATTCTTCATCAGTAATATTCACAATATAACCACTCAAGCAAAACTTAACTTGCTCTTTCGGAATAGTTAAATACCAACTATATCCTTCAATAGCTAACGTCATAGATATCTGATTAGGATTAAGATCACACATTGGATTTCCTATCGCAAGCATTGCCAAAAAATATTCAGCGAATACTGGTTAGGCAATAGCAAAAAAAAGCTAACATAAAGAAAAAATGTTTGATATTAAAAATTTTCATGTTACTTTCCGAATTAAGTTATCTTTAAATTTATTACACATAATACAATATATTTTTTATTATCAATTTTTATAAAAAATGGCAGTGTCTCAGTTTGAATAATAACCCTTTGATAATAAAATATAGATTTCTGAAACTGAGACACTACCTAAAAAATTATAACTTGAAAAAAATCAATAACTATGGCATAATCCATATCTCCACATTAGTTGTGGGCTCTTAGCTCAGTTGGTTAGAGCAGAGGACTCATAATCCTTTGGTCGCTGGTTCGAGTCCAGCAGGGCCCACCATTTACTATATAGGCAAAAATTAGTCAATGCAAAAGAGCTTAACTTCAAGTTTAACTAATCTAGCTTGGCTAGATATGGAAATGACAGGGCTAGATGCCAATCGGCATGTAATTTTAGAAGTTGCTTTAGTAATCACTAATGACAAATTGGAAATTGTTGCAGAATCACCCAGTTACGCAATTCATCAGCCACATTCTGAACTTAAAAAGATGGACAAATGGAACGTAAGCACCCATACCAAATCTGGGTTATTAGAGCGGGTAAAAGAATCAACTTATAACGTTGAAATAGTTGAAAAAGAATTACTAAAATTGCTTAAAAAATACATTCCAAAAAACACCACTCCACTTTGTGGTAACACCATACATCAAGATCGTAAATTTCTTGCAATTTATATGCCTAAATTTGAATCATATCTACATTATCGTAATTTAGACATTAGCACTTTGAAAGAAATTGCTAAACGTTGGTATCCAGAAATTTATAAGGGATTTATCAAACATAATAAGCATGAAGCGCTTGCCGACATTTATGAATCAATTGATGAATTTAAATATTATAAAGATAAATTATTAATTACTGCAAATAATAATTTATCTTAACTCTATCTATCCTTCAATATAACGAATCTGGCCACCAGTATTACCAAACGAAATCTTTCCAATAATATTAGCAGGAATATCTCGTGTTCGTAATATGGCTAAAGTATGATCAACTTCAAACTGGCTAACGATTAATACATAACCAACACCACAATTAAAAGTTTCAAGCATTTGTGCGTCATTTAGATTAGCCTCACTCTTAATCCACTCAAATAATTTAGTTTTAGG
>CALFYC010000001.1 GCA_937952895.1 uncultured Neisseriaceae bacterium | reverse complement strand
AATTTGCTTTATTGGAATGAGGTAAATCTTGTTGTTTATGATGCTGCTTTATTAAATTTGTTTTTAAATAGCCATATTGCTATTAATAATTTTGAAGATATTGCTTCAATAGTTTTAAAAAATATTGATAATCTTTATTATTACAATCCAAATAATGTTTTAGATTTTTCTTTTATGTTGTTTGAAAAAAAATTTAATTTTTCTAAAGAAATTTGGAAAAATATTGACGGGAAAATTAATGACTCCTGAAGAAAAGAAAAAGGCTTTTGCTAGTTTAAAAAATAGCCTTAAGAAAAAATGGGGAGATTCGGTTTTATCTGATCATACAAATCTAAAAATAGACTTTGTTTCAACTGGCTCTCCTATGCTTGACTCTATAATTGGTGGTGGTCTTCCTCGTGGAAGATTTATTGAAATTTTTGGAGAAGAGTCTTGTTTAAGTGGTGATTCTTTTATTAAGTATAATATTAGAAATCCAACATCTGGAAAAATACAAAATTCCAAAGGTGGAACTATTAAGCATTTATATTTAAAATTTAATAAATTAAATTCAAGTATAACTAAAAAGAGAAAAGAGACCAATAACTCTATCTATACTGTTCCATGCTTAAATGATGATGGCTTTATAGAGCATATACAAATAAAAGATGTTGTTTTTACTGGATTAAAGCCAGCATATAGAGTTACTACTTTGCTAGGCAATACGATTGAAGCAACTGCTGATCATAAGTTTTGTACTGGCACTGAATATGTTGAATTACAAAACTTATCTCCAGGTGACTTTGTTTTAATTCATAACAATACGCCTTTTACAAAATTTCATGCAATAAGTAAATATAAAGAAGTTTATGTTAAATATCATCCAAAATCATCTTTAAAAGTTGTTGACAACAAGTACAGATATTATAGAAATTATGTTCATAGACTAACATATGAGGCATACTTAAATGGATTGTCTTATAAAGACTATATCTATAAATTAAACACGCTATCTAAAGCTGAAATTGATAAGTTTATTTTTATTCCAGATAATTACCATATTCATCATATTGATGAAAATACTCTTAACAATGAAATATCTAATTTGCAAGTAATATGTCCCAATGCACATGGACGACTACATGCTTTGGAAAATCATAATAATTTAAGATTTATGCCAGTTAAGGATTCTATTGCTAAAATTGAGCTTGTTGGTATTAAAGAAACTTTCGATATAAAGTGCCATGATCCTTATCATAATTACGTTGCAAATAATTTTATTGTACATAATTGTGGTAAAACTACAATTGCAACAATAGCTATATCTAATTTTCAAAAAATGTTTCCAGATGATATGGTTGGATATATTGACGTTGAGCATGCATTTCATGTTGCTTATAGTAATGAACTTGGATTAAACACCTCTCCTGATAAATTTGTTATGTCACAACCAAATAGTGCTGAAGAAGCTCTAGAAATTCTTTTGCAATTTTGTGAATCTGGATTATTTAGTGTTATATGCTTAGATTCTGTTGGTGGTTTAGTTACTAAATCTCAACTAGACAAGGGTCTTGATGAAGAAACTATGGGTGCCTTGGCTAGATTGCTTAGCAAGTCTGCTAGTCGTATAGCTGCTGCTGCAAGCAATTCAAATACCACTGTAATATGGATTAATCAAACAAGAAATAAGATTGTCTTAATGGGCAATCCAGAAGTTGTATCGGGTAAATTTATATATTGTATTGACAAGCTTCTTTATTCCCTATATTATTAATTATATCTTTTATTTTGGAGAAGAGTATGAAAAATAAATGGACCGATCATGATATAGAATATGCTATTTCTAACTATCAAAAAATGTCTGCATCTAGTATTGCGGAACATCTTGGTAGGACTAGAAAATCTGTTTATCATTTTTTAAACAGATTAGATATTAACAAAATGTCTGATCGCTGGAATGACGAAGAATTAAATTATTTAAAGAAAAATGTAAGAATTTTGTCTTATTTGGACATATCTAAACATTTAAATAGGACAGAAGCTGCTTGTTATAATAAAGCTTATGAGCTTGGAATAACTAAGCCAGATGATCATTATTATACCAATTCAATAAAAGACGAAGAAATTATCAAATATGTTTTAGAAAATTCTAACACTATGACTGATTATGATATATCTATTGCTAAAAATATTAATATATCTCAGGTTGTAACAATTAGAAAAAATCATGGCATATTTAAACATGGTGGAAGATCTTGTGGGTCTTTAACCATGCCAGAAAAATATATTGATCTTTTCTTAAAGGATACTGGTGTTATTTATGATTGCCAATCCAAATTTTTTGGTTTAATTGCTGATTTTTATATACCTAGCTGTAAGATTATTATAGAAGTAAATGGTGATTATTGGCATGGAAATCCTAGAATTTATAAAAATAATGAATTAGATTCAATTCAGCAGAAAGGTGTTGATCGTGATATTAGAAAATATGACGTATATAACAAAGCTGGCTTTCTTACTATTATTATTTGGGAACAAGATATTTTAAAATCTTCTTCTTTTTTAATTATAAAAGAAAAATTGTCTAATTTGATAAAATCTATTTCTTTAAATAATGTTGATACAAATTTATTTGGAACTACTATTGATTCATCTCAGTGGTGTACCAATACTGCCCCTTTAGAGAGTGATCTCTAAATGATAATCTTGTGAATTCAGGGAAACTCTTAGCGTGTAATGACGAAGACAATCCTGAGCGAAGCCCGCAATTGCGGGAACGTGCAACGACTATCCCGTGACTGGGAGTAGGATCAAGTGATCCGAAGCGCAAGACATCTTGTTTGCTCAAGATGGTGATATAGTCTGATCTGTGTAGAAATGCACAGCAGCTCGCATAATGGCATCGAGCGGAATAGAATTAACGACTCTATTTGAACACAATGGGTAAAACACTTCCTTATTTTCATTCTGTTAGAATAAGAGTTAGAAAAACAAAACCAATTGTAGAAAAAGAAATTGCTATTGGTCAGGAAATAGAATGTAGAATAATAAAAAATAAAGTTGGTGCACCTTTTGGCATAGCTGAAACATCGTTATTTTTTGGTATTGGCTTTGATGAGATAAGAGAAACTGTTGAAGTTGCTTATAAAACTGGATATATCACTCCTGCTGGTGCTTGGTGTTATGCAGAAAAAGGCACTCCTAATGAAATGAAGTGGAATGGTAAAAATGCTCTTATTGCTTATTGCAGAGATAATCCAGATTATTATTCTACTTTTAAAGTAAATGCTTTTAATCGCAAAGCTCCAGAAGAAGTTGTAATAACTAAAGAAGAAAACGAAGATGGCTACGAAGAGTAAACTTAAGTTTGCCAAAGAGTATTTGACACCAGATGGTTATTCTAACACTTCTGATCATCCTGCTTGTCCTGCTGGTGTCAAGATGGAGCTTCTTACAGAAATGGTTCCCAAGACTGCTTGGGGTTCTAATGTCAGAGACCATGTTAAAGGATCAGAATGGGACAAAATTAAAGAATGGTGTTACAAAAGATCAAATTATAATTGTGAAGTGTGTGGTCAACATGGCAAATTACAAGGCAGAAGACATAGAGTTGAGGCTCACGAAATATGGCATTATGATGATGTTAAATTGGTACAAACCCTTGTTGGTTTAATTGCATTGTGCCCATCTTGTCATAAGTCAAAACATTACGGAAGAGCAATTAATGTTGGTGATGATAAATTTGTACGCCAGCATTTAAAAAAAATAAATAAGCACTGGACTTGGAAAAATGTTTTTGATCATTGCAAAAACGCTATTTCTTTATACCAGGAAAGAAGTTTAAAAAATTACATTCTCAATATGGATTATTTAAAATCAGAATTTGGCCTTGATGTTGAAATACATAGACAGCACGTGGAAATTACTGATGAGCATATTGAATCAATTAAAGCTATGGATAAGTATAAAAGTTTTTAAATGGGAAATATTACAAACTTACAACGCGTAAGACAATTTATGCGCGTATTTAAACAACAGTATTCAGATACTCCTACTAATTCTGTTCCTGTTGACACAGTAAAATTAAGATTAAAATTAGCTCTTGAAGAGCTTGAAGAATTGTTTTTTGCTGTTCTTGACGACACTACTTCTAAAATGGTTAATAAAGATTTTACAAGAATAAATGAGTTTATTATTAATCTTCCTGATTCTGCTTTTGATATTGATCTTGTAGAAGTTGCAGATGCATTAACTGATATTGAATATATTAATAATGGCACAGCTCTTGTTTTTGGTATTCCTTTGGATCAAACATTTGAAGAGGTTCATAGATCAAACATGTCTAAATTAGATGCCGAAGGTAAGCCAGTATTCAGAGAAGACGGAAAGGTTATTAAAAGTGATCTTTATTCACCCCCAGACTTAAAGTCTGTTTTGTCAAATTATGGATTCTCTCAAGATGCATAATATAGACTCTATGTATGATTCTTTAATTGAATCTGAATCTTTACTTTCTTCTTTAGAAGAAATATCTAAAAAGGCACCATCTGATAGCCTATGTTCAGCTATTGATCCAGATGGAAATGTAGTTAGCATATGCGGTTCTGCTGAGTTGTATTCTTCTCCAGAGGCTGTCTATTTTAAACTTTTAGAAGCCTTATACCATAATCAAGATAAAACAGTTTCAGATATTCTGTACAATTTATCTTTAAATATTACTTATACTAGATAGGTATACTATATGAATATGCAAGAATTAATTTCTCAAATTGCTGCTGATCAAAAAATATCAAAAGCAAAAACTAGAAGAGTTTTAGGCTCTTTAATAAATCAAATTAATAATAGTTTGGCTACTGGAAGTTCCTTTAGGGTTCCTGGTCTTGGTGTTTTTAAAACAGCACATAGAAAAGAAAGAGTCTGTAGAAATCCACAAAATGGTGAAACAATTAATGTTCCAGCCAAAACTGCCCCTAAGATTACATTTTCCAAAAATGTTAAGGTTATGTTGCAAGAAAATCCTTTAAACGTGGATAATTAATAATGACAGATATTAATATTGCTATATCTAAATTAATTAAGGATAATTTACCAGAAGCTGTTGCTTTAGAGATGGCAAAATATCTTGATACTGCAAAAAATGCTATTACTGAAAATGATTCGTTGAAAAAATCCAATGAGGCTTATTCAACCCAAAATGCTTTATTATCTCAGCAGGTTTCAGATCTAAAACTTAGAGAAAACAAAGTTGATGATACTGAAAAAAATCTTAAATGTTTAGAATTAAAGTTAAAAAACTTTGAATTGGAACTTTTAAAAAAAGAAGCTGCAATTGAAGCAAGAGTTTCTGATGCATCTAAAGATGCTACTCTTGATGTAGTACGTTTATTTTTACAAAATAATACTATTAAAACTAATATTCAGAAAAATGTTGGTGTTCCTGTACAAGGAGTGCCTGCCAATCAGTATAACAGCGGAACTGCTGGTTTTGTTGTTTCTTCTCTTGATTCTGAATTTTCAACTGTTGAGGTTTAACTATGGACCTTATTATAAATCCAAATTGGGACTCTTTATCTTTAATTAATAGTAATGCTGCTATTACATTTGTTTTGCAGCCTAAAGGCTGGTGGAAGTTTCCATGTTCTGATTTTTTAATTGAATGTTATGAATTACCAAATCAAGTTTTAATTGATAAAATGAAATTTCTTTTAGGTTTTGAATTTGTACTTAATGAGAAAGTATAATGAATTATAATGATGATATTTTAGAATCTGATGTTGGTAAATTTACCAACTTACATGCTCATTGTAGAATTGCTAGCCCACTAGATGGATTTAGTGATATTGAAGATTATGTTATTAGGGCAAAAGCAATGGGAATGAGAGGTGTACTATTTTCAGATCATGGTCTTATGTCTGCTGCTTACGAACTTGAAAAGATTTGTAAAAAACATGATATGAAACCTATCTATGCAAATGAGCTTTATTTTACCCCTAATGATCCATTAAAAAAAGAAAAGACAGAGGGATTTAAGCCTTCTTATCATTTGCTTTTAATTGCTTATAATCAAGAAGGCTATCTTAATTTAATGAAGTTATCCTCTGATGCGTGGACTAAATATCGTTATTATAAACCAAGGGTTTCATGGGAACAACTTGAGCAACATAAGAATGGCATCATATGCCTTCAAGCGTGCTTAGGTGGCTTTGTTGCCCAGATGGTGCTAGAAAATAAAACAGAAGAAGCAGAGGACGCTATAAAGCGTTTTAAGGCTATTTATGGTGAGCATTATTATCTTGAAATGCAATGGACTGGAATTGAAGAACAGAATCTTGTAAATTCTTTTTTTAGAGAAATGTCTGCAAAATTAAATGTGCCTTTAGTCATTACTTGTGATTCACATTATACATGGAAACATGAATCAGAGCTCCACAGAGCTTTGGTCACTATTAATACTGGTGGCATTTTTAAAAAGAAATCAGAAGCAAAAATTGGAGAACTTACTGATGATAAAGACACAGATGAAAGTTCACTGTTTTATACTCCTGGTGAATATTATTTAAAACCATATAGTGTTATGGCTAAATATTTTAATAAGCCTAATGATGATGTTGCATTTGCCAATACAAACAAAATAGCAGAAATGTGTAATGTTGTTTTACCTAAAAACTTGAAAATATTTCCTCAATTAATTGAAGATCCAGAATCTTATATCAGAAATGAATGTTTAAGTTTTCTTACAAACTATTGTAAAGATATGACAGATGAAAATAAGGATATTTATTTTACTAGATTTGAAGAAGAATTTTGGATTATTTCACGAATGGGCTATTGCGATTATTTTGTCGTTGTTGCTGATATTATATCTTTTGCTAGACAGAATAATATATTAACTGGTCCTGGACGTGGCTCTGCTGCTGGCTGCTTAATATCTTTTTGTCTTCAAATAACATGGATTGATCCAATAAGGTATAATTTATTATTTTCAAGATTTTTAAGCTCTTCTAGGGCAAAAATGCCATTAATAGAATTTGACGAATATCCAATTGTGGAAAACTTATGAACAAAGTAAATTGCAGAAATCCATCATTGTATGACTATGCTTTTATTTCTGACTGTATCTTTAACGATATAGGTATAAATGATACCTGTATTATGGATTATGATTTTAAACATACTACTGTAGAGCCATTAATTTCTTTTGCTGTTGGCACAGATATGAATTCTGTTTTTATAGTTAATAAAAATGGTATTGATATTGGAATTATTGTTTCTTATATAAATAAAAATAACATCATAGAAGGCAAAATCTTTCCTCATAAAAAGGCTTGTAAGATGTCTGCCATAACTCTTATGAAAATTTTAACTTTATATAATTGTGTTTACTCTTTATTTTTTACCCCTGCAAATTTATGTTATAGGGTTTCTTTATTATACGACCACCCTTTATTGACTCAAGCTTCATTGTTTGTTAAGTCCATTTTAGATCTTCAGTATGACATGCAATCCAATTGTTTGGTTGGTGTTTGTACTAAAGACTATTATGATAAAATTATAAATTTTGCATCTTACAGAAGTGAGGCATCTTACTTTGAATGTTTTATCTAAAGAATTAAAATTAAGAAATTTAATAGATATATATTTTACTGATAGTGATTTTTATATTCAAAATAAATATAATATAAATTTTGAATTGAATCATCTTGAGGTTCATAATCTTGATGATTATTTATATAACTTATTTATAAAGAAAGTTAGTGGCTTAAGCAATAAAAATAATTCTAATATAGCTTATCTTATTGGTCTTACAAATGAGAAGCCTACTTCTAGAATAAAAACCAAAGGTGGTACTAGCCCAGATTGACAACTTTTATATTCTATTTTACTATTAATCAAAATCAATTTGGAGATTAATAAGTATGGATAAAATACAACAAATTCAGCATTATTATGTAAATGAAAAATTATCTACTGTTAAAATAGCAGAGATAATGAATATGAGCGCCAGTACAGTATACCACCTACTTAAAAAGTCTAATGTTAATATTAGGTCTAATAAAGAAAATAGTAGAAAATATACTTGCAATGAGCAATTTTTTAAAACAATTGATACTGAAGAAAAAGCCTATTGGTTGGGCTTTATTTATGCAGATGGCTATATATCAAATAATAATCTTGGAATAACTTTATCCGAGATTGATAAAGACCATCTTTATAAATTTTCAGAAAGCATTAAGTCTACTTATCCAATTAACACATACAAGTATTCAGGATACAAAGACGTCTATGGTTCTAGGGTTGTTATTAAATCTGATATGTTAATTTCAGACCTTATTCATAACGGTGTTTTTTACAACAAGTCTTTAATTTTATTACCTCCTAAGAATATTCCAGATAATTTGCTTATGCATTTTATTAGAGGATATATGGATGGTGATGGTAGCATATCTGTTTCTAAGACAAAATATGTCGACTCTTATAAGCTGCGTTTTGAAGGAACAAAAGAAATCCTTGATTGGATTCAATTGATTTTTAAAACTAATTGTAAATTGCAAAAAAGAAACAAAGATAATAAAAATTCATATTCGCTTGATTATGGTGGCAATATATCCGTATTGTCTAAACTTAATTTAATTTATAATAATGCTAATGTATTTTTATCTAGAAAATATGATAGATATAAAATGTTACAGTCCCTTTATCCAGTAATGGATAACGTGAATCGCGTGAATTCGATGGATAGCTCAAAAGAGCCAATATCGAGCTAAATTGATATTATAATATCATAAATGTGTGACGGTCATCCCTGTGGAGGGAGTAGAGCCCAAGTGGGCAGAAGCGCGCGATACCCTATTATTAAGTTAAGGGTAATGATATGACCTGTTCTTGCAAGTGATTGCAAGCTGGATTAATTATCCGAGAAAGCACTAACGACGCTTTCTGAACACAAAGATAGATTCAGATTTTGCTCACAACAAAAGGGATTTAGTTTTACAGTATCTTAAAGATAAATATAAAGAAGGATTTTCACATATAGGAACATTTTCTGTTTCTCAGGGTAGAGGCTTATTTAAAGATATTTGTAGAATTATGGAAATACCTTTTGCTACAAGTAATCAATTAGCCAAACTTATTCCAGAATCTGCTGGATATGAATCTGTAGATCAATCTTTAAAAGAAAGTTCTGAATTGTTAGAGCTTTACAATAAAGATCCTCAGATTAAAGAGATTGTGGATATGGCTAGAGAGATGGAAGGATGCGTAAAGTCTCTCGGCATACATGCTGCTGGTGTTATATTAGCAGATGAGCCAGTATATAAATATGCACCATTATTCTCTTCTAAGGATATGCCAGTAACTCAATTTGATGCTCATGTCGTAGAAGATATTGGGTTTTTAAAGATTGATATATTGGGCTTAAAAACTTTGTCTGTCATTCAGCAAACATTTGATTATATTAAGCAAACTAAAAAATTAGACTTAAATATGCAAATGATTCCATTAGATGATGAAGCTACCTATAAGTTATTTATTGCTAAGAATACTTTAGGTGTGTTTCAGATGGAAGCTGCTGGTATCACTGAATTTGCTTACAAATGTAATCCAAAAAATATATATGATATAAGTAATGTTATTGCTATTTATCGACCTGGCCCATTAAATATTCCTGGATTAGTTCAAAATTATATTAAGGCTTGTAATGGTATTGAAACATTCGATTTTCCTTTTCCTGAATATAATTATATTTTTGATAAAACGTATAATTTTTTAGTTTATCAAGAACAACTTTCAAGACTCTCTATGGATATGTGTGGATTTAGTGGTCCAAAAGCAGATGAACTAAGACGCGCAACTGCCAAAAAGGATCGTGACGCACTGGTTGCTCTTAAGAATGATTTTGTAAATGGTGCCGTTACAAAAGGGCATGATGCAAATAAAGTTGAAAAGCTCTTTAATGAAATGGAAGAATTTTCAAGATATTCTTTTAATTTATCCCATAAACTGTTAAAATAGTATTGAGTATATTTAATTACATGCTATTATTTATTAGTTGATTTTATAAATCATTTAAAATAATATTGTGCATGGAGATTATATATGCAAGAAAATGAAATGAAAAGATTATATGACTCAGGAATGAGTTGTATGGAAATAGCTAAAATATTTGGCTATAAAACACCAAAATCTATTAGTGATAAACTGACTAGAATTGGTGTCAAATTAAGAACTGGACAAAATAAAAATTCTCAGACAATTATTTATAATACTGATATTTTTAAAAAAATAGATACGGAATGGAAAGCCTATTATTTAGGGTTACTATTAACTGATGGTTGGATTACTCATCGAAAGGATGGAGTGGTAGATGTAATTGGATATAGCTCGGTAGATAAAGATGCTGCTGAATATATTTCTCTTTGTACTGGAAAGCCAATTCAAGTGGTTAATAGAAATTCTAACAACATAGGACCTAATGGCAATCTTATCAATAGATCTACGGAATACAGAGTTGTATTGGCTTCTGTGGAAATGGTTAATGATTTAAAAAGACTAGGTGTTGTGGAAAATAAAACTCACACCCTAGAAGGACCAAGGCTTTCTTGTGATGAATTAATATATTTACCTCAAATACTAAGAGGTATTATAGATGGTGATGGTACATTAGGTTTTCCATCCAATAATTCATCTTCTATGTATTTTAGAATTATATCTGCATCTGAAAATTTTATAGATTGGTGTATTTGGGCTTTGAATGTTATAGGTATGCGAGATATTAATAAACGTAAAATTAATGATGTTTTATGGGAATTAAATTCTGCTAAGCCTGCTAATATAGCTATACTTGCCAATTCTATATATCGAGGAAATTTTGGAATGTCTAGAAAATATAATCTTATTCAAAATCATTTTAATACTAATTTTAAAACTGTGGCATCAGTCAGTAATGACTGATGAAAATCCAGAATATGCTGGAAACTCTCGTTAGGTTATTGTTAGTAATTTATATTGGAAACTTTATAAATATCTGAAAATGCAATAAATAGAGACAATCAGCAGAGATAGGCCTAAATCGTTTATACGACATGGCAAGCTCTCAGAGGCCGCCAATGGAATCCCTACTATTAATTTAGGGGATGTGGTACGGTCCAGACTACAACATGTTTACATGGCCCAGGAGACTGGGAGTAGTAAGAGTATTTCTTATTCTCATTTAACCTATTATACGGCTTATTTAAAGACTAATTATCCTTCTGAATTTTTTGCTGCTTGTATTTCTTTAGAAGATGACCCAGATCAAAAATCAAAATATATTGATGATGCAAGATTTAATGGACTAAATGTATTGCCACCAGATATTAATTTCTCTTCTAATGGTTTTACAATTTCCCAAGATGGATCAATACTTTTTGGATTTAATGGTATAAAAGGACTTGGGCCTTCTGTTGTTAAAAAGATTATGGACATAAGACCATTTACTTCTTTTTCTGATTTTTTAATTAAATCAATTATAAATAAAAGTGCCAATAAGAAAACAATAGAAGCTCTTATTAATACTGGATCTCTTGATTGTTTTGGAATTAAGCACTCTTCAATGGAACAATCATTTGAAAAGTTTATTTTAGATTTTACCAATAATGGCAAATTAAAAGATTTTTCAGAAGATTATATTTTGAATTTTATAAATAAAGAGTCTGAATATTTTAATACCAATATTGAAGAGTATTCTGTTTTTGATATTTTGCAAAAAGAAAAAGAGCTTATGGGTATTTATATTTCTGGTAATCCTTTTGATATTATAGGTTCAATAGTAGAAGAAGATTTCTATCCAGTAAAATATATAGAAAGCAAAATAGAGAACACTTCTGTTAAATTTAGAAGTTATGTTTTATGTGAAATCTTAAAAGTTAAAAAACATCAATTAAAAAATGGCAACATTATGGCATTTGTTGATTGTAGGGATCATGAAGGATCTTTATTTAGTTTAACTTTTTTTGCAGAAGTCTGGAATAAATGTAGTAGTTTTTGTGTTGAAAATAAATACATTATGGCATTTGCTGATTTTACTGTTGGTGATAGGGGATTTAGTAGTGTTGTTTTAAATGCTTTTGACCTTTCTTTAAAAATACAAAAGTCAAATATTGCTTACACAAAAGTCCATAAAAAAATAGGATTACATATTATTGGAATTCCTTCTTCTGTCAGATTAAAAACAATACAAAATAAAATTGATCAATATTATCAATCAGACGGAACCACGTTTTTGGATCTTTATATTGATATTGACAATATAATACTATTTGTAAAGTCAGTTCCTATAAATAATTCTGATCAAATAGAAATGATTAGAGATTTTAATAAGATTCCTGATATTTATATAACAAGAATAGATACTAAATAATGTCTGAATTATTAAAAGAGCTAAATGCTGTTTTTAAAAGACATACTGGCAAACCAATTACAATGCTGTCTTATGAGTTAGATGCTATTGCAAAAAGATTAACTGCTATAGAAGAAACCTTGAAGCAATCGTTGCCAGTTATGGCAGCTACAACATTAAAAGTAGAAGCTATAACAAAATGCTTGTGTGATGCAAGCATTTTACAAATTAGTGCAATAGACACTGCACAAAAAAATTTTTTAATAGAAAGTAAAAAATGTATTTAAATGATTTGATAAATCAACATTTAATGAGTGGTTCTCATATTAAAACCGAGAGATTTCCATCTTTTTATCCATCTAGTGCTTCTTGTGTAAATCAAATTGACGATAAAAGTGTTGTTGGTTCTTGTATAAGACAGCAATACTATAAGTTTGCTGGTTATCAAGAGTCAAATCCTCCAACTTTATATTCCCAGTGGATATTTGCTTCTGGAAATATATGGGAATCTTATTTAACAGAGCAATTAAAAGAGATGGGATTATGGTTAGCAAACAATGTAAAGTTTGTTAATACAGACTTGATTGTCTCTGGCGAAATAGATATATTGATAAAGGGTCCAAATTACAACCCTACTACTGGTACTGGTAAGTATATTGTAGAAAACAAGACTTAATGCTATGGGTCGGTATGTGAGAAATTGCATACAAAAATAACTAATTGAATTGCTGGGAACTCTTATTGGCAGTATAATTACCAAACTAGTAAAACTTACTAGTTCGCCCCAATAAGACAATCAGCAGCCAAGCCTTGCTAAGCAAGGAAGGTTCAGAGACTAGAGCGCAGTGCTCGTACACTCAAGTGAGTGGAAGTGGTTAGCCCCTAACTTAAAAAAGAAGGGTGAAGATATAGTCCGAACTCTATGGTGACATAGAGCTGCTTAATAAAACACATTATGGTAATAAATATGTGTTATGTATATAAAATTGTATTTCCTGATTCTAGAATTTATATTGGGATTACTAAAAATTTGAATTCAAGATTGAATCAACATTCGCGCTCTAAGCAATTATGTGGACAACTTATAAGACATTTTGGGATTCAAAACGTTATATATGAGTCTATTTTTGAAGGAACTCTTGCAGAATGTTTAGAGATTGAAGAATTGCTAGTGGATGCAGAATGGTTAAAAAATCCTAGGTGTGTCAATATGTGCACTGGTGGCAGTGCTGGAGCTGCATTTACTGGAAAATCTCATACTCAATCATCCAAAGATAAAATTAGTAATTCATTAAAAGGAAGGACGTTTTCCAAAGAACATAAAATTAAAATTGGAGCTAAATCTAGACTTAGATTGAGCGGAGTGAGACTTTCCGAAGCGCATTGTGAAAATATGCGAAAAGCTGCTATTTTACGATATTCAAAAATGAGCCAAGAAGATATTAATTCTAAGCATAGATCTATGTTAAACAAGCAACATTCCGAGGAAACTAAAGTCAAGATGGCTAATTCCCACAATAAAGGTCCTGCTCATCATAATGCAAAAGCAATAATTATGATTGATAAGAATGGAAACGAAACAGAGTTTGGTTCTATTGCATTGGCTTCGTCCTTTTTGGGAACTAATGCCAATGGAATCACAAAAGCTTTAACTGGTAAAACTAAAACTGGCTATGGCTATTATTGGAAATACAAAATATTAAGCGGGCATGAATTAACGAATCATGTCGAACACAAAGTATAGCGGAAGCAATTATTCTGCCAAAAAAGAAATTTGCGGAAGTAAAGATAATCCTCCAAGACCAAAAGATTCTAATTTATTACAATCCTTTATTTATTTGTGTACCTTTAGAGATCAAGTTGATTGTGTAATATTAAATTACATAGACAGGTCATGTAGTGGGCCTGAAAATAATAAGGAATTTCATATTCACATACATGAAGAGAATGATGAAATCTATCCAAGAATTACTACTTCAAATTTTTATGGTCAACCTTTGGTTTATATTGATAGAAGAATATCTTATCGTGCCATTAAGAATAGATTTGAATCTTTAGTTGGATTTTTAAGACAAAAGAAAATTCCAGATCCAGAATTCCAGCATAAATATACAGATAGTCAAGTGCATGAAAAATATAAACTTGGACTAATTTATAAAACAAAATATGAAGACTACTGTAAGTCTCCAGAAACAAAGCCTATTGGTGATTATCAATGCAGTAATATTTATTGCAGTTATAGTGATTTATGTTTAATACAGAAAAATATTGATGGTCATCTTTAAGATTTAGTGAATTTAAATGTCTTTTATTAAAATAAAAAACCTTGAAGAGCAATTATTAAAAATAAAATCTTTTTTACCAGAATATGTTAACGAAAAATATAACGTAGATATTTCATCTGGTAAAAAAATACATTGTCTTAGTCCTTTGCACGACGACAGCACTCCCTCTATGTCGATGTTTAGAACTTCTGACAATATACCTTTATTAAAGTGTCATAGCTGTTGTATTACTTTAGACATTTTTAATGTTTGTCATATTACAGAACACAGACCAATTGTTGGTCCTGGCTTTATAGATGATACTGTTGTGTATCTATCTAAAAAATATGACATTCCAATAGAAATGGCAAAACTTTCAGAAGATGAAATATACGAGATGAATCTTATTAATATGTATAAAGCCATACATACCTATATTATTTCTCAAGATTTTTCTTCTGACCACATGAATGAACTTAAAAAAAGAGGATGGACTGCAGAGTTTGCAAAGAAAATTGGCATTGGATGTTGTTATGATATTTCTCATTTAAAAGATCATTTAAAAAATATTGGCTATAGTTATAAATTTATGGAAGAAAATGATCTTGACCATGATCGTCTTTTTAATCCAAATAATTTAATCTTTACGCTGTTTGATGAATATGGAAGACCTGTTTCTTTTTCTGCCAGAAACTTAACTTACGATGGCTTGAAAGATGAAAATGGTAGATTGATTAATGGCACTAAGTTTCTTAACAGTAAAGTGAATCCAAGATGTGGTGTTGGCAAAAAAAGTGAAATTTTATATATGTTTCACGTTGCCAGAACTAAACCTTCTCCTTCTATAGTTTTTGAAGGTAATGCTGATGCTGTTACTGCACATTTCAATGGCATTACAAATGCTGTTGCCATATGTGGCTTGAGTCTTAACGAATCTCACTTAAACATGTTTAGAAGAAATGGAATTTATGATATTATTGTTTGTCTTGATGGCGATGAAGCTGGACAAAACAAGGCGAAACAAATCCTTGATGACGCTTTAAGAAAAGTTCATGATATTAAAATAAGATTTATTTTTCTTCCAGATAAAAAAATAGTTGACGCTTCTGGTAACACTGTTTTGGTAAAATCTGATCCAGATGAATATATTAGAGAATTTGGTGCTGAATCGTTTCTTAAGCTTCCCAAGATAGATCCTTTCTCTTGGAGACTTCAGCAATTTGATTATGATGAAGCTAGAGATAGTGAATCAATATGTTTTGCTATGATACCAATTATATCTGCAGATCCTTCCTCTATTAAAAGAGAAGGTATGATAAGAGAACTTTCTCAATATACTGGTGTTTCTGAAAAAGCTATCAGGGAAGAAGTAAACAAGATAGTTAATGCTGATGATCTTAAAATAGCTAAAGCTAAAAAGGCTATACTAGATGAGCTTGTTAATCAATTATCTGCTGGAGAGGTTGCAGGAATTGAGACATTTTTAAATTCTGCAATAGATAAAATTCAAGATGTTGAAAAGCAATTTAAGACTTCTGTCTTGGATACTGAAGCAAGAGTTGCGGACATGTTAGGTATTAAAGCCTATCAAGAGTCGGAAGAAGGACATACTCAGTTTAATTTTGGTAATGATTATAGATCTATTAATATAGCACTTAATGGTGATTTAAAACAAAAGATGATGCTTGTGGGAGGTACTGCAAACGCTGGCAAAACCTCCATGCTTGCTGGTCTTTCTTGGAATATTGCCACATTAAATGAAAGTGCTATGTGTATTTATTTAACTATTGACGATAGTGCTAAGGAATTTTTACCCAGAGTTATTTCTTATGATGTTTCTAAAAGAATACATGGTCAGTATCATGATTTATTTGATATGATAAATATTAATAAATTTGCCACTCCTTATCTTTATAAAGATTCAATAGAATATGACTCTTTAATGGCTGAAAGATCTACAACATATAAGCAACTTTTGTCTATGGCTGAACAAGATAAGTTTATTATTCTTGATAGTGAACATGGTAAAAGTATTGAATTTGTTGGAAGCATCTTAAAGCATTACACTTCTAAATATCCAGATAGGCATATATTTTTATTTATTGACAATATACATTTATTATCAGTACCTAATTATGATGAAAGTAGACAAAAATATAAGTTTCTTTCTCATGAATTAAAATCTATGACTGTTAAGTATGGTGTTACACTTATAGGCACAATTGAGTATAGAAAATTACCTCCTGGCATGAAGCCTACAAACTCTGATATTGCAGAGGCTAAATTTTGGCCCGTTATATAGTAATATATAATTGAAATCTTGTTAATTGCTGGAACACCGCGTAAGCTAAATTAGCTACAACATAAGGATGAAATATGCCTAAGTGTGAATGCTTAAAAATAATTTAGTAGTGTGGCAATCAGCAGCCGAGCCTCGAACAGAGGAAGGTTCAACGACTAGCTAGCTATAGCGTAGGAATTAAGTGATTCCGAAACACAAGACTCCCACATGATGTGTGGGATGAAGATATAGTCTATTCTTTATGGAAACATAAAGCTGTGAGTAATGTATGAAAAAATTAATAGAGTCTATTGAAAAGCATCATCCAGACTATTCTTATAATATTTCAGATTATAAGAATGCCAGATCTTATATGGCATTTACGTGCCCTTTTCATGGCGAATTTAAGGCATTACCAACCAATATAATTAGAGGTACTGGTTGTAAAAAATGCTCTATTGAAAAATTATGTAAAAATAAATTAAATAAGACTAGAGATAAGTTGGTTGCTATTTTGGATAAAGATAATATTCTTTATGGTTATACTTATGATATTAGTGATTTTTATGGATATCATTCCAAGATACTTAGGTATTGTCCAGCACATGGAGGCTTTCGGCAAAGCGTTGCTGGTATTATTGGTCGTAAAAATAAATGCCCTAAATGCTATGATTTTAAAAGCAAAGCAGATGGCGTAATTAATATTAAGAATATACTAAATGGAAAGATTAAGAATATTAAGTGCTATATAATAGCTATCCATATTTCAAATAATATCATTTACAAGATTGGATTATCTCGAAATATTAAAAATAGATTGCGCCAAATAAAATCTGAAGTTAAAGCAGATTTTATAGAAATATTGTCAATTTATAATGGCACCCCAATGGATTTGTTTATATTAGAACAAGAAGTTATTAAACAATTTGGTTCCAATTCTGATATCAAATTTAATGGATATACAGAAACAATAATTAGCAATCCCACTAGTTTTATAAAAGAATACATTACAAACACAGATATTCAGGTAACGACTGAATATTAATACAAAGGCGTCTTTTGAATACGATGCAAATGCAATTTTGCATATTTATAATGATCTTCACTCAAGAAGAGATGATTCTGACTACTATCATTGGAACTATGATGGCACATATAAGATGCCATGCCTCGAAGCCTATTTTGGAAAAAATAAAATATCTTCTTTTAAGGGAACTTTTTGGATACAAACATGGCCAGATAAAGCGTTTGGTAAAGAGGTTACAGAACAAGCTATGCGCGACATGTGTGATGCCAATAGACAAGATAGAGAACAAGCTAAACGTGATGCTTATGAGGCCTTAAATGAACAAAATACTTACTAAAGATTTGCCAATTGATATAATATGTCCATTTATTGCAAACTATGATTACGATTATGATCATTACTCTAAGCATTTTTCTTCATATGATTCTTTAAATCTTGATGATTTTAGCGATCCTTATAAGTATGCTGCTGTTTTATACAGTCATGTTTTTAAGGAGTATCTAAATAATCCTAAATTGTCATTGGACAGTTTGCAGAATATTGCTACTTTATTGTTTTTTAAAAAGTTTGACTCTGATGTTGAAATTCATAAACTAATTTCAATTAGACTTTATACCAAAATTGTAGAAGGCTATGAAGTTATTCATAGTCTTTTGTCTAAGTATCATCATATAGCAACTGTTTTGGATTTTCATACCACAGTTGGTATTAGTCCCAGAAATGCATATTATTCTTATATAGACGCATTGATGGTTGATAAAAAACAAACAGACATATTTTTAATATTAAGAAAAGAGTCTGGTCTTGATTCTCATGTTGCATATAATACAAAGCTTTTGGCTGCAATAGATTATTGCAATGAAGCATCTATTAAGATAGGTAATATTTATTACATAGGTTATGACTGGAATATTTTCTCTACTAATTCAAAAATAACATTAAATAAACTTTATGTTTCGGATCATATAAGAAGTATATCTGATAAATTTTCAAAACTTATTTTGCCATCTTCTGCTAATTTGGCATATTGTAACTTTTGTAATAATAAAGAATTATGTGTTAAAAACAATGTTTATGCTAAGGTGAAAAAATGAAGCTTAAAATGTTGTGTGATGTTGATTCTGGATTGCCAATTTCTGACTCTTTGGGAAACCAAAGGGTCTGTGGTATTTTAGTTGATGATGGCTCTTTTATCGTTTTGTTTGTTGACAAAGTCACTTCCTCTTTATACATAGAAAGAGTTATAAATAAATTTGCTGTTAATATGTTTTGTTCTTCTAATTTTGAAAAGATAACAGATGAAGAATTTACTGCATATTATGATTACTTTGTTGCCCAAGGTTTATTTAATCAAAAGAAGAAAAATAATAAAATTTCTCAGGATCAGATAATTGAACATTCCAGACGGTAGAGGTTCAGCTGGACAGAGATATTTATATGATCTTTGTTTAAAACTTTATCCTCAAAATAGAATTGACTGGGAATTGTATATTCCAGATACAAATCAAAGGTTTGATATATTTTTAATAGATTATGGCATTGCACTTGAATTCAATGGTCGCCAGCACTATGAATATGTTCAACACTTTCATAAAGATGAGCTTGGATATATTGATTCAATAAAAAAAGATAGAGTTAAAACTGAATGGGCAAATGCAAATGGTATATCTATAATATATTTTAATGATTCAAATCTTCCTAAAGATGAATTTGAACTTAGATCTATAATAAACAACAACATCAAAGATACAAATTATAATTATACGGTTTTTTCTAAACCTAAAAAATCTTCACTTGATTTAGCTAAACAGTATAGAAAAACTCAATATCAAAAAATGAAAAATAATAAATGAATTTAGAAAATTTAAAATTTTACCAAAAGCTTTACGGCCTTTCTTCTTCTGGCAAAATTAAACAGTGGTCTGTTTCAGTTGTGTCTTATGACAACTATTCTGAAATTATTGTTGACCACGGATACATTGATGGTAAGATAGTCAGTTCGTCTCGAAAAATAGAGGTTGGTAAAAATATTGGTAAATCATTTGACTGATGATAATTTTTACTTTATTATTTAATCAATCATTTCATATGGAGGAATTATGATTATTTATAAGGCAACTAATATTACAAATGGCAAAGTATATATAGGTCAAACCGCAAGATCTCTTGCTAGAAGAAAAATTGAGCATATAAATCAAGCAAGAAATAATTCTCGTAGTTGCAAGTATTTTCATGCTGCTTTAATTAAATATGGATTTGAAAATTTTACATGGGATGTATTATTTACCACTGATGATTTGCAAATTCTTAATACTAAAGAAGTTGAATTTATACAAGAATATAATAGTTTTGGTGATAATGGATATAATTTATGTATTGGTGGTAATAGCAATACTGGATATAAGCATTCTTTTGAAACTATCGCAAAAATGAAACAGCGTAGACATACTGAATCTTCTAAAGACAAACTTAGACTTGCTCATTCTGGTAAAGTTCTTTCTGAGATTACTAAAAATAAAATAAGACAAATTAATCTTGGTAAAAAAGCTAATTCCGATACTAAGCTTAAAATGAGCATAAGTCAGAAAAATAAGGGAACAAAACATGTTTTATGTATTGAACTTAATGAAGTTTTTTCTTCTTTGACTGCTGCTGCTGAAAAATTAAATCTTTCAATATCTCATATATCTAGAGTATGTAATGGCAAGCGTCAAAGCACTGGTGGGTATAGTTTTAAATTTGTGGACAAAAATGATTAATAATATAAAAGAGTTTCCAGATCTCTTTGGTCTTTCTAGTAAAGGCAAAATTAAATATTGGACAATATCAGCTATACAATTTGATAATATCAGAGCTAAGGTAAGTGTTACTCATGGGTATGCTGATCATCCAGATTCATTTCAGACCAATGAAAAAGAGATATATTCTAAAAATATTGGCAAAAAAAATCAGACAACTCCATATGAGCAAGCCGTATTAGAGGCTCAGTCTGCTTTTAATAGAAAGATTGACGAACAGTATGTTGAAGATCAAACTTTGCTAATGCATCAGGTTGAAGTTGAATTGCCAATGTTAGCTCATGAGTTTACTAAGCGTGGACATAATGTTGTTTATCCTTGCTATGTGCAGCCAAAGCTGAATGGCGCTAGATGTTTAATTAAAAAATTAAATCATGAAATGCGCGCAACAAGTAGAGGTGGCAAGGAATATAAAGCTATTCAGGCTATTAAAAATGATCTAATGGATGCAATGAATACATTTGATATTTTGGATGGCGAACTGTATAATCATCAACTCTCTTTTCAAGAGATTATGACTGCAATCAAAAATGAAACCGACTTAGATATTAATTTGTCTAAGATTCAATACTGGGTTTACGACCTTGCAATTGAAGGACTATTCTTTGATGAACGTTATAAGATTATCTCTCAAATGGTTGCTGATGCCGATTCTGACTCTATTGTTCTTGTGCCCACTTATTTGGTGCATGATGAACAAGAACTTGCCGAAAGACATGCTGAGTTTACCGCTCAAGGTTTTGAAGGCACAATGATTCGTAATACTGATGGCGTGTACAAGTTTAAACATCGTAGTGTTGATTTACAAAAATATAAAGATTTTCAAGATGCTGAATTTAAAATTATTGGCGGGAATGAAGGCTCTGGCCTTTCTGCTGGTCAATGCATTTTTATTTGTGAAACTCAAGATGGTCAGCCATTTGGTGTCAGATGCATTGGCCCTAATGCTGTTCGTGAAGAGCAATGGCAAAATCTTAACTCTTATATAAATCAATATCTTACTGTAAAGTTCCAAAATTATTCAGATACAGGCATACCCATTTTTCCAGTTGGGCTTCAAATTAGAGAAGGAAAATTTGTCAATGGTCAATTTGAGCCTGATATCTGATATAGATGCTATTTATACATTTATAATAAAATTAAAAATATGAGTTATTAGTTTGATAACTAAAGTAAAAAAAAGAAACGGTGAATATGAACCGTTCAATGCGGACAAGATTAACAAATGGATGGAGTGGTCCTCGTCTATTGGCGTTGATTGGACTGACATTGCAAGAGAAGCATATAGAAAATGCTTTGATGGATGTTCTACTACTGACATTCAGAAATCACTTATTAGTGCTTGCCTAGATAAAGCTGATACTAATCATTTGCGAATGGCTGGAAGACTGTATATTGGAGATATCTATAAAAAAGTTTTTGGCTCTTGCAAGAATGTCCCAAGTGTTAAATCTATGTATCATAAGATGATTCTAATTGGTAGATGGGATAATATGAATTATTCTGATTCCGAATTAGATTATCTTGATACAATTATTAATCACGATAGAGATTTATCGTGCATATATTCTGAACTTAAGCAAATTTGTAATAAATACGCTATTTCCGATCTTAGCACTGGTCAATTATATGAAACACCACAATTTGTGTATATGAGAGTTGCTTTAGGGTCAATGAATAATAGAAATAAGGAAACTAGAATTCAGGATGTTGTTAATGTTTATAACCTTTTAAGCAATAAGGAGATTAATGCTCCTACTCCATACATGCTAT